>CAZVGQ010000143.1:0-3896 GCA_964626775.1 uncultured Smithella sp.
AAGGCAAGCTGGTGGCCTGGGGCGAAGAAAAGAAAAATGACGCCCACGGACATCACGCGTAGTGAGCAACCTTAAATAAACTCAAAAGGCCCGGAGATAAAACTCCGGGCCTTTTTTGCATATGGGCTTCCCCAAATCAAAAAGAGCTCTTCCCCTGAAAAGGGAAGAGCTCTTTGGCGTCCATTTTCAAAGGGCATTACCCCCAATTCTTCTCCGCTGCCGCATTTTGGCCGGCGATCCGGCCGAAAATCAGGCAATCGAGCGTCGCGCAGCTGCCGAGCCGCACCGCGCCGTGCACGCCGCCGGTCGCTTCTCCGGCCGCGTAAAGGCCTGGAATCGGTTTATCGGTCATCACGTCCAGCGCTTGGGCCTTGACGTTGATGTTCAAACCGCCCATGCAGTGATGAATCTTGGGCGTGAGCCTGAGCGCGTACCAGGGCCCGGGGCCCAGGGGCTTCTGGTTTTTCTGCAGGTACCGGCCCCATTCTTCATCTTTTCCGGCCGCGACGCCCTTGTTGAATTTTTCGATGGTTTCTTTCAACGGGTCGATCGGGCAGTCATACGCCGCCGCCATCTGTTCGAGCGTATCGTATTTCTTTACAACGCCTCTTTCCATCAGAAGCGGCAAAGACTCGGCAATCAGCTTCTGGCCGATGGCAAAGCCATAGGCGTCCGTCATGGCGATGCACTTGTTGCCGACGCGGATGATGGCATCGGCGCGGATTTTCCGGTCAGCCAGTTCGTTGACAAAACGTTTGCCGGTCTTCGTGTCGATCCAGAGGCCGTACATGGCCGCGCACAGTTGCGCGAAGAAAGGCGAAAGCCCCATGCCTTTTTCATCCGGACTGCCCCACGGGCCAAGCTGAATCCAGGAGAGCTGAACGGGTGTGCAACCGATACGAAAGGCCTCGCGAAGAGCCTCCGCGGTCGCTCCCGGTTGATTGGTGCTGGGAAATTCCGCCGTCAGACGGGGATCCTGAATGGTGCGGAAGGAGACGTCGTTGCCGAAGCCGCCGTGGGCCAGCACTACCGCTTTCCGGGCTTTGATGTTTTTCAGTTTGCCGCTGTCAGGTTTCGGGAAGACATATTTTTCACGGATCTGAACACCCTTGACCCGTCCGTCCGCGTCGCGGTAAATCTGCGTCAGATAGCTTTGAAGTTTCGGCTGGACGCCCAGTTCCCTGAGCTTGGCCAGCTGCTGCTGAACGATGGCCGAACCGCTCTGGTTATACGTGCTGTACATTCGAGGAACGGAATGCCCGCCTTCCTGAGAAAGCTTGTCTTTGTATTGGACGCCCAGTTCATCGATCGTCCACTTAACGGTGGGCCAGGATTGTTCGGCCACCATTTTGGCGAGCTCAACGTGATTGAGATACAAACCGGCGGTCAGCATGTCTTTCAGCAGCAGTTCGGGCGAATCCTGAATGCCCTGTTCATTCTCTTTGGGGGAGCCGGCTGCCGAGACGACGCCGCCGTTGATGATGGAGTTGCCGCCGGGGGTGCGCATTTTCTCCAGCACGATCACGGATGCTCCCGCCTTCTTCGCTTCATAGGCGGCCGCGAGTCCCGCGAAGCCGCTGCCGATTACGACCACGTCATATGTTTCATCCCATTTTTTGGGCAGAGCGGCCGCCTCTGCGCTCCAGGGTGTCAAAGCCGCGCCGCCGGTTGCCAAGCCTGCGACGGCCGCCGTCGCCCCCGCCGTTTTCAAGAAGCCTCGACGGGTGAGTGTTCTTTTTGTTTCTTCCATATTTTTTCCTCCTGTTGCTTGTTGATCTCTCTTCACGCTTATCTTATCCGATACAGAGAAGGCATTCCCGCAAGGGGCCGGAATACTTTCCCCACCTCTTTTCACTTTGTAGCAGGCAATGTGCCGCTGCCTATGAAAGACCGGCTGTCTGACATTGATCTTTGAATAAGATCAGGCGACGGATGGACGGTCATCAAAAGAAAGGGAGCAGATCCAAAGCCGGGCATTTCCGGAAGGGAGTGGCGCATAAGTATTTTTAATTTTAGTATAGCACACCGACCAAATGGCAACAACGGTAAAAATCATCAGAGAAATCTTTAGGATAGGATACATTCCCCTTCCAACAGGGGGAACGGGCCGGTGTCTTCCTGACGAAACCCAAAGGGAAAAGCACCTGGCTGTCGCGTTTCTCAGGGATATTTGCCATTGACACATTTTATCCGGCGGGTGTATAAATTGACTACGCAACCATTGCATTTCATCGCTTTTCATTGGATGACCGGGCAATCGTATCCGGCTCGGCGACCGGTTTCAGGTCAACATTCTTATTCCGGGTGAAGTTTTTTCAAATATGTTCGGCAATGTAATCACACATGAAGGAGGAATGACATGAAAGAGGATGACGTTGAAAAAAAGTCGATCAGCAGGCGGAGTTTTCTAAAAACAGCAGGCGGAGCGGCTGTGGTCGCAGGACTGGCCTCCACCGGTATTCCCATGACCGCTGGAACCGTCCAGGCGGCCGATACGCTGCCAAAAAAATGGGATGAATCGTATGACGTGGTCGTCATCGGCAGCGGATTTGCAGGACTGGCTGCGTCCATCGAAGCCAGGAACGCGGGAGCAACTGTTGTGGTAATCGATAAAATGCCGGTGCATGGAGGCAATTCCATTATCAACGGAGGCGACTTTTGCGCCCCAGGCACAAAGATGCAGCAGGCCAACGGTGTTTCGGATTCTCCCGAATTGATGTTAAAAGACATGCTTAAAGCCGGCGCCTATCTGAATCATCCCGATTTGGCCAAAATTGTCGCAGACAACGCCAAAGATGCACTTGAATGGACTGAATCTTACCTGGGCTGCCAATATACCCGGTTGAACTTTCATGGCGGTCATTCCGTGCGGCGGGCTCACGGAACGATTAATTCTTCAGGTTCCGAGGTGGTTAACAAGGAATTGGCCAAAGCCAGGGCATTGGGTGTTAAAATTCAAACGCGCACCAAACTGGTCAAATTTCTGACCGGTAATAACGGGCGGATTGCGGGCATCGAAGTCCGAAAGGGCTACAGATTTCCCGACGAAAAAACGGGAAAAACAGCCTTTATCAAAGCCAAAAAGGCAGTGGTGCTGAGCTCCGGCGGGTTTTCGCGCGATGTGGCGTTGCGTCAGGTCCACGATCCGCGCCTGACGGATCAGTTTGAATCCACCAACCATCCCGGCGCGACTGGTGAAGCGATTCAGGCTGCCTGTCTGGCCAGGGCTATGGACGTTCACATGGATTGGATTCAGCTTGGCCCATGGACCAGCCCGGATGAAAAAGGTTTTGGATACGTGCCTCTTTTTTGCGAGCGACTGGTAGGTCATGGTCCCATGATCAATCCCACAACCGGCAAGCGTTTCTTTAAGGAAACGGGAAACCGCAAGGAACGCGCTGACGCCATCATTTTAATCGGCAATCCAGTGATCATCATGGGCGATTCCTACGCCGTCCCCAAACAGGTGATGGCCAGCATGCTGCAAAAAGGAATTGAAGCGGGAGCGATCAAGAAATTCGATACACTGGAAGCGGTAGCGAAAGAGTATAAAATTCCTGAGGAAGCTTTCCTTAAAGAAATTGCCCGCTGGAACTCCTTTGTGGAAAAGAAGAAGGACGATGACTTTGACTGTATGATTTTCAAAGACGCCAAACCAACCGTTCAGGCGCCTTTTTATGTCGCCAGGCTCTGGCCAAAGGTGCATCATACCATGGGCGGGCTGGTCATCAATAAAGATGCGCAAGTAATCGGATTTGACATGAAGCCGATTCAGGGACTCTATGCCGCGGGCGAAGTGACCGGCGGTATTCACGGGGCCGTGCGCTTGGGAGGCATAGCGATGGCGGATTGTATTGTCTTCGGCCGCATCGCCGGCAAAAACGCGGCCAAAGAAA
>CAZVGQ010000144.1:0-3880 GCA_964626775.1 uncultured Smithella sp.
TGGCGACGTCCTTGACGATGTCCTCCACAATGACATCGGGGTTGCCGGCGGCGCAAACGAGAATCAGCGGTTCGGCGGACAGGTCGATGTGTTTTTTGTTTTCCACAATGTCCGAAGAAATGGTTTTGTAACAAAGTTCGGACAGTTTGATGCGGATTTCGTCGGCAGCCGCCTTGTTGGGGCCGCTGCCCACGACGGCCCAGTAACGCTTGCCGATGCTATGTTTTGCCGCGGCGGCAACGGCGTCGCGGCGGTCGAACAACCGCTGCATGAATTGCGGAACGTCCTCGAGATGCTGAATCTGCCGGACGATCTGTTCATCGCCCATCGTTCCCAGAAGGCTTGCGAAATAAAGGGCCAGCACCTGTCCGGCGACCATCTGGGCATAAAAGGCTTTGGTGGAAGCGACCGACATTTCAATGTCCCGTCCGTCGCTGGTATAAAAGACGCCGTGCGACGAGGCGGTGATGTCCGACTGGCGGCGGTTGACGATGGAGAGAATCTGCGCGCCGCGCTCCCTGGCCATGGCCACGGCCCGGTTGGTGTCGGTGGTGGTTCCGGATTGTGTAATGGGGATGACCAGCGTATCCGACAGATCGTCCCTGAGGCCGAATCCGCTCAACTCGGATGCGACGCGTGACTGAATGTTGAGGCGGCTGCCCTTCAGGTAGTGAGCCATTGCATCCGCCACCGCCTGGCCCGCCACCGCCGCCGTTCCGTGGCCGATGACAAAGATGTTCTGCGTCCTGCCGCTCTGCAGACCGCTGCGAACCGAAGCGGGAACGATGTCTTCGCCCAGATTGAACACAACCTGCGGCGGTGCCGAACCGGTGTCGATGATCCGGTATTTTCCCCGCAGCGTTCTACGGACCGACAGGCCGGATTCTGAAATTTCCTTGAGAAAGAAATGAGGGTGATCGCCGCGGTCAATGTCCCGCGTTGTGATTTCCGCGGTTTGCAGATCACCGTCGTCCAGGCGAATTTGGGTTCCGTCATAGAAGGAGGCGGCAATGCCCCGCACGCCGCCGCCCCGGTTCTGATCCAGAACGAACAGTTGTCCGCCGGCCATGCCGCTGCCCGCATCGCCGTTCATTCTGATGAAGAGGGGCGAAACTTCCACCAGGCCGTACAGCTCCGAAGAAACCATGTACGAATCTTCGCTTACGCCGACGTAAATCGACTGGCCGCTTCCCTGGAGCGCCAGAAACAGTTTGCCCGGCTCCAGATTGCTTTGCATGGCGATGGCGTGCGACCCCTCGAAGTCCTTTGCGGCCAGTCGAAACGCGTCCGTCAGATTTTTTCCCGCCTTCAGATATTTTTCAATTTGCAGGGGAATGATTTTGGTATCCGTCGAGACGCCCGGCGCAATCCATTCCCCGTCCTTTTCCCAATCCCCGCGGAGCGCCGGATAATTGTCGATGTCCCCGTTCAAGACCACGCTGATGTGCGCTTCCAATCCCGGATACGCGGGGAAAACAGGCGGCTCCGGACGGGTGGCGGCATTGTTGACCGGATGACAATTTTCCTCGGTGATGGAGCCTACGGAAGCCCACCGGGTGTGGGCGATGGCGGATTCTTCTTCGGAGGCCTGTTCGGCAAACGATTGAAGAATGCCGTCGCGGGAGATCCATTGCCGCAAGTCGGCGACATTGCGGCCCAGTTCGCCGACCACTGAAAAGGTCTTGTAAGTAAACGCAACGTGAATTTTGCCGCCGTTATTTCGGGAGCTAGTGGAAAGGAAGATGGACCGGTTCAACAGATCGCCTTTTTGCGTTCTGCGCAGGTAGTCCTCCCCCCATCCGTTTTCTTCGATCCGCCGCACGAGCTCTTCCAGGGTTTTTTCATTTTTCAGAACAAAGGTCAGCTGGATGCCCGCCGAGTCCCGTCCCCGGACTTCCAGGCGGTCCAGCGCGTTTAACAGCAGATTCAGCTTCCGGAATTTTCGAAAGGCGGACGGATGAAGTGAAGAATATTTTTGCGCTCCGGAAAGCGAGAGAACTTTTTGCAGATTGGCCAGGATGTCGCAATCCAGCATCCAACAGATGTCCTTGAACACAAGCAGCCGGTGGTTGATGGTTTCGAGGCCGGCGGAGCTGATTCCCGAGGCCCGTGCTTCCAGAATTTTCTCTTCATCGGCCAGAAAGGCTTTCATTTCGGCTGTGATGCGGGCCAGATTCACGGCCCGGTCTTCGTGAAAAAAAAGATATTCCTGGGCGTCTTCCCGCTTCAGCGCCTGGACGCAGTCCGAGAGCGCCCGGATTGTTTTCCGGCCGTCCAGATAATCTGGCGGGTCGGTTTGCCCGTTGAAGATTTTTTCCAAAGAGTTCTTTTTTGCTTTTTCCAAGAGATCCCGAATGGTTTGGTCCGTTGAGGTTCCGGACTCCTTCTGCGCAGGCCGGCAGGACATCAGACCGGCGAAACCGCAATGCAGTCTTCCGGGAAGGAGAGGGGAAAAGATGATGGCGGGTCCTTCAACCGCATCCGGCCGAATGCCGAAAAAAACCCGGCAATGTGTTACAAAAAAGAACCATTTTTTTAAAATGTAAGACAATTTTGTATGGAACATAATTTCCTTTTGTGCCGCGCAGAACAAATTTGCAACGTCGTTTTGTGGCGGTGGTACTTACAATTTTGTTTAGCGGTTCTTTCTGAACTTCTTATATGCACCTCTTTTCAGAGGCTTTCTTCGGACAGGTAACGCAAAAACCGTTCCTGAATTTGCAAGGATAGTTTTTTGTTTGGTGGCGGGATGCCCTGGAAAAACAGATGCGACCTTTCCCGGCTGTGATTTCAAAACCGGATTGCGGAGTGGATTCTGAAGAGCTTGCCCGGAAGAACGTCAGCAGGAATCATTCTTGAGGGAGGATAGCCTCTGTTGCGGGTGCGTTGGTCTCCGGCGCGGATGATCGATCAGGAAAGAGAATCTTTTTCTTCGCCGTCAAGGCCCAGTTTGGTCATTTTATCGGTAAAGGTGTTGCGATGGATGCCCAGAAAAGCCGCCGCCGTGCTTTTGATGTTGCCGGAGCGCCTCAGGGCGATTTTGAAAAGGCCCGTTTCAACCATCGCCATCACTTCCGCATGGAGTTTGCTTTTGCCGTTGTCGGAACCCGACAGGACCGTTGCCAGATCGTCCAACTTTTTTTCCAGGATTTCTTCGACCGCCTTGTTAAGGGTTTCCTGAACGTTTAGCCCCGTGGCCGGTTTTTGCTGCTTTTTTGCTTTCATGATCATGCAACTCCTGCGTTAAGAAATATCTTTTTCATCAAGGGGCTCCCTTCGGGATTCCGAATGTCCGGCATGGCCGGCAAGCGTCAGGCCGCCAGCCACCGGGTCAGAAGAAGGGCGACCAGAATGATCAGGGAAACCCACGTTAATACGACGAGCGACGTCCGTTCTCTGGGGGCATCGATGTAATTTTTGATTTCCGCCTCCACTTTTTCCTCGCCCAGCTTCTGTGCAAGATCCCGGAGCAGCAGCGTGTGGTCCTGCAGCAGATTGGAGAATATGTAAAACCCTTTGGTCGTCGTCAACAGAAAGTAGGCCTTGTTGCGCAGAATGACCGTTCCCAGGTGCGTGATTTCCGCCCAGACAAAATTTTTCGTCCGGAAAAACTTGCGGATTTGCAAACCGTTTTCTGAAGTTCTGAATTCCCTTTCCGAAACTTCAACGGAAATGACAAGCGCGATAATGAATAAAACGCCGGTCAGGATTCTTTCCCACAACTCGCCCATCGCCATTCCCGTGACGAACAGCGCAAACAGCAGGACCGTCACCGCGATGAAAGGAAAACGAAAGATTTTTTTGATTTTATAAACGGGCACGCGTTGTCTCCGAATTATTTTGCGGTTTTTCTGACGAAGGCGCCGCTTTTGCCGCCGGA
>CAZVGQ010000145.1:0-3865 GCA_964626775.1 uncultured Smithella sp.
GCAGATACATGCGCAGCAGCATTTCCACCCAGTCCTGCGCTTCCGTGCCCCCCGCGCCCGCATGAATGGACATGATCGCGTTCATCGGGTCCTGCTCGCTGGCGAGCATCATCTTGAGCTCCTCTTCCCGGACATCGGCCGACAAGCGCTCCAGATCGGCTTCCAGATCCAGCAGAAGCCCCTCGTCATTCTCTTCGAAGGCCATCATCCAGAGGTTTTCCGTCTCCCGTATTCGCCCGCTGAATCTTTTCCACTGTTCCAGCGCTTCGGAGAGCTTTGTTTTCTTCTGCAGGATGGACCGGGCTTTCTCGGGATCGTCCCAGAAGTCCTTTTTTGCGGACAACATGTCCAGATCCTTGACCCGCAATTCCAGTTCGCCTACGTCAAAGGCATTCTCCGATCGAGGCGATTCGTTTTTTCAAATCCAGAATGCTTTCCTGTAGGTTATCGACGGACATTTCTTTCCCTCCTTGTTAAACTCCATAAGAATAAACCGGCCAGCCCGATGAAGCCGGCCCACACGAACCAGTCGCCGTACCTGGCGTAAAAAGTCGGCGTTTGAATCAATGGAATCCTGCCGGTGATTTGATCTTGTTCAAACAGCTTCGTCTGCGCGAGAATTTTGCCGGTCGGATCCACCAGCGCGGAAATGCCCGTATTGGCCGCCCGCACCAGGCAGAGCCTTGTCTCCACGGCCCGGAAAACGGACATGGAAAGATGCTGATAAGGCGCGGACGTCTTTCCAAACCAGGCGTCGTTGGTAATGTTCACCAGAACATCGGCCGCGGCGTTTTTATACCGGCGCGCCGCCCGGGGCAAAATGCCCTCGTAGCAGATCAGTACGCCGATTTTTTTTTCGCCCATCCGCAGGGGGGAATACCCCTTTCCCGCTGCAAAGTCGCCGATGCCGGACGCCAGGCTGCTGACAAAGGGGAACAACGTTCTTAGGGGAACGTATTCCCCGTAGGGCACCAGATGCACCTTGTCGTATTTTCCCGCAAGGTCCCCCCCGGGGGAAAGCAGAAAGGCGCTGTTGAAATAATCCGTGCCCGCGGGCGCGGCGACATAACTGATGGATCCGAAAAGCAGCCAGCTTTTGGTTTGGGAAGGCAATTGCCTGACGCGGGCCTGCAAATCCCCCGGCTCCTGATAGCTGAAAGGAACGGCGGTCTCCGGCCAGACCACCAGAGATCCGGGAGCATTTGCGCCGCTAAGCGACAGCTCCTCGTAAATCCGAATCGTTTCGGTTTGGAAATTCTCATTCCATTTGACGGATTGATCGATGTTGCCCTGAATGAGCGATACGTCCATGCTCCGCGCATTTTCCATGCTCCGCCGGATTTCCCGAATCCGCATCGCGCCGTAGGCATACACCCCCGACCAGATGAGAAAAACGGCCAGCGCCAGCGCCAGCGATTTTTTCGACCTTTCCGTAAGCAGCGTAAAAAAGGCGGCGTTCAAAAGGACGATCAGAAAGGACAGACCGGATACCCCCGTAATGTCGGCCGTCTGAATGAACAGCAGGTTGGAAAACTGGGAATACCCCAGGTTCTCCCACGGAAATCCCGTGAACAGACTGGATTTCAAATACTCCAGGCAAATCCATAAAACCGGCGCGGCAAGATAAAGGGGCGCCCTGCCCCGAAAGTAAACAATCCCCGCGGCAAACAGGGCGAAATAGACGCTCAGGTAGCCGGCCAGCAGAACCGTGAGGATGACGCCCAGAACCAGGGGAAGATAACCGTAGTTCACCACAACATGCGCAATCCAGTACAGCATGCCGATATGCGCCGTAATTCCCGCGGTCCACCCCAGAACGAGGGCCCTCGAGAGCGATGAAACGTTGTTCAGCGCGACGAACAGCGGAACCAGCGCAATCCAGGCGATGACGCCGAAGCCGAACTTGGGAAAAGACATAAAATACAAAACGCCGCACAGGAGCGCGAAAAAATAATCGCGGCCCCAAGGCATGCCGCCGGTCCAATCCCGGTTGATGGTTTTGTCGTTGATCTTCATGGCGTGTCTTCGGTTTTTTTGATCTTCACCCTCTTGATGCTGCGTTCGTCCGCGTTTTCGATGGTGATGTCCATTCCCTCGATTTGAAAGCTTTCCCCCTGATGAGGAATTCTGCGAATCGCGTATAAAATCAGACCGCCGACCGTTTCGAACCGGCCCCGGTCCAGGTGAATTTCCAGATGCTCTTCAATCTTCCCGATTTCCGTTCGTCCGTCCGTGACGATGGAGCCGTCGGCCATTCGGACGATATCGTCGGCATCGGCCTGCTCTTCATGTTCGTCGCGAATATCGCCGACAATTTCCTCGAGCAGGTCCTCCAGCGTGACCAGACCGGAGGTGCCGCCGTATTCATCGATGACAATGGCGATGTGCTTGTTGTTGTTTTTCAGCTCGTAAAACAGCAGATGCGCGTTCTTTGTCTCCGGAATATAGTAGGGCCGCGTCATATGGGACAGAATTTCGGCGGCGCCCATTCGGGGCGACCAGGTTGCGAGCAGGTCCTTGATGTTCAGAATGCCGATGATATTGTCCACGGAGCCGCGGTGGACGGGAATCCGCGTGTAATGCGCCTCGACCATCTCCCGCATCATGTCCTGGGCCGAATCCTCCGCGCTGATCGACACGATGTCCGTCCGGGGGATCATGATTTCGCGAACCAGCGTGGATGTAAAATTCAGGATGTTTTCGATCATTTTCCGGGACGCATCGTCCAGAACGCCGCTCTTTTGAGCTTTGGCAAGGACCGAAAACAGTTCCCTGCGAACCTGCTCGGGGCTGTTCCAGGATAAAAGATCGGAAATCTTTTTCATCATAGGCTCAAGATTTTTTCAACGCGCGCCATGCGCGCGGATCTTCCGTGTGCAATAAACCATGCAACCTCCATTCTGTCAATCATCCTGATGGAAAAGGTCGTTCGGGCGCTCACGGTAAACAAAAAGGGAATCACTTAAAAAAAGCTGATTCCCTTTTAGATTTTCTGGCGGGGCCGATGGGACTTGAACCCACGCCCTCCGGCGTGACAGGCCGGCGTTATAACCAACTTAACTACGACCCCAAAAAATCATTAAAAAACAATATTCACTTTCTTTTCTGGTAGGCGGGACAGGGCTCGAACCTGTGACATCCACGGTGTAAGCGTGGCGCTCTTCCAGCTGAGCTACCCGCCCCCTTGCCCGAAAAAAGCTGTCTGGCTTCTAGCAACATTGAGATGGCTTGTCAAGCGGTAAAACAACAAAATTCCCCGTTAATTCACGGCACAGGAATCCGCCTGCACCTCATTTGCCACCGTGTTGCCGAAAAGGTCGTCCTCTTTGACAAGGGCAATCTCCAGCACCTCGTCGATATGATCGACAAAAACGATTTTCATCGCATTTTGAACATTGCGGGGCACTTCCGTAAGGTCTTTCTCATTGTCCTTCGGGATAAGGACCGTTTTGATATTGCCGCGGTGAGCCGCCAGAATCTTTTCCTTCAGTCCGCCGATCGGCAGAACCCGCCCCCTCAGCGTAATTTCCCCGGTCATGGCCAGGTCGGCCCGGACTTTCTTTTTGACGAGCGCCGAAGCGATCGAAGTGGCCATGGCGATGCCGGCGGAGGGTCCGTCCTTGGGAATGGCTCCTTCGGGCACATGGACGTGAATGTCAATCTTCTTATAAAAGTTTTTCGGCAAGCCGAAGCGCTCCGCGCGGGTCCGGATGTACGAGAGGGCCGCCTGCACCGATTCCTGCATCACATCGCCAAGCTTGCCGGTCATGACCATGCGGCCCGTTCCTTCCATGATGGAGGCTTCAATCGCCAGCAATTCGCCGCCGACCTCCGTCCAGGCCAGCCCGGTCGTCAAACCGATCTG
>CAZVGQ010000146.1:0-3865 GCA_964626775.1 uncultured Smithella sp.
TCCGGAAGCGCAAACCGTCGGATCGTGAACCGAAACCCGTCAAGAACGAGCTCAAAGAAAGTGAAGAGCGCCTCAAGAGCGTCGTCAGCCGTTCCCCGATTCCCGCGTTTGTGATCGGCAAAGATCATCATATTCTTTACTGGAACAAGGCGCTCGAGCAGCTCACCAAAATCAGGGCCGAAGACGTCATCGGCACCTCCCAGCAATGGCGCGCGTTTTACGCGAGGAAGCGTCCCTGCATGGCGGACCTGCTGGTCAGCCGCGCCCAGGAAAAAATTTCCAAGTGGTACACCGGCAAATACATCAAATCCAAACTGCTCGACGAGGCCTACGAGGCGATTGATTTTTTTCCGGAGCTCGGCCATCACGGCAAGTGGCTGCGCTTTACGGCGGCGATTATCCGCAACGAAGCCGGCGACCTGATCGGCGCCATTGAAACGCTGGAGGACATCACCCGGCGCAAGAAGGCCAAGGAGGCGCTGCTCAGGGCGCACCGGGATCTGGAAGAGCGCGTACAGGCGAGAACGGCGGAGCTGGCCCAAGCCAACGAGGCGCTCCTGAATGAATTGCTGGAGCGCCACCGGACGCAAAAAGCGCTCAAGCAGACCACCGATCACCTCTCGCTGCTGTTGGAATCCCTGCCGATCATTTCCTATACCCGGAAAACGGACGGGCGCTTCAGCATCACGTTTGTGAGCAGCACCATCGAGGAAATTACCGGCTATCCGCCGCAATGCTTCATGGACGATGAAAATTTCTGGGCCGACCATATTCATCCGGACGACCGGTCCCGGATTCTGGGGGAGCTCAAGGCCGGTCAGGCCAAGGGAACGCACCGTTACAGTTACCGGTTTCGCGTTATGGACGATTCCTACCGCTGGTTTTCGGATTACTGGCGGGTGGTGCAGCTTCCCGCCGGTTCGACCAATTACATCGTCGGCGCGTGGCAGGACGTTACGGAAGACAAGAGAATCCGCCAGGAGGGCGAGCTTCGCCTTCAGCAGATGATTCAGACGCACAAACTCACGGCGCTGGGCGAAGTTGTGGCCGGCGTCGCCCACGAGATCAACAATCCGGTCAGCTTTATCGCCTACAACGTCCCGATTCTCGAAGAAATCTGGAACACCGTGGAGACCATTCTTTCCCGTTCCAGCACCCACCATCCCGAGTGGGAAAAGCGGGGCCTGTCTTATGAAGATGTCTGCCGCAATATGCAGGAGATTATCCAGGCGTTCAAAATCGGCGCCAACCGGATCAGCCGGGTCGTAACCAGTCTGAAGGAATTTTCCCGTTCCGACGAGACCGCGCAGAAAAAACTGATGTCGGTGCCGGAGGTCATCGCGGGTGCGCTGGTCATCGTGGGCGCGCAGATTCGCAGAACGGTCTCCAGCATCGAACAGGACATCGCCCCCGACGTTCTGCCGGTTTGCGGCCACTTCCAGAAGATCGAACAGGTGGTGGCCAATCTGCTGATCAACGCCCATCAGGCGATTCCGCCGGGGCAAAAAGGCCTCATTACCATCCGCTGCCGGAATATCGACAGCCTCAAAGCGGTGGTGGTGGATATTGAAGACAACGGCAAGGGGGTCGATAGAAAAATCATGGACCAGATTTTCGATCCCTTTTTTACCACACGCCGCGACCGGGACGGCACCGGATTGGGCCTTTCCATTTCCTACGGGCTGATCCGGGAACACCACGGACTGATCAGCGTTCTTTCACGCCCTGGCCTGGGCAGCCGGTTTTCGCTTTTTCTGCCCGTGGACGGAGCCACCGACATCAACCTGTATCCGGCCATTCTCTGCATCGACCACAACGTCAAGTATCTGAAGGAGCTCAAGGCCAATTTTGTGGACGCGGTGATCTGGCGGTCGGAAGCCCAGGACCGGCTGGAGGACGTGCTCGATTTTCTGGCCCAGCATCCGGAAGTGGATATCGTCGTTGCGGAAGTCCGTCTTCGGGGATTCAACGGCTGGACCCTTCTGGAAAAAATCCGCGAAAAACATCCGCTGCTGCCGGTGATTCTCTATTCGACGGACCGCAAGGCCCTTTCCGTGCCGCCGCAGATCAAAGCCTCGCCGGATTTTACGCTGCACAAGCCGTTCAGCATCGATAAACTCCAGAAAATCATTCATGAGGTGGGAAGACAGCGTCTATGAAGATATTGATTGTGGATGACGAGGCATTGTCTCTGTCCTCCGTGAAGCGGGTTCTCAAGTGGAAGGGCATCAAGAATGTCGAGGTGTGCGACAACGGCCGGACGGCCATCGAGCGCATCCGCCGCGAAGACTTCGACATCGTCCTTCTGGATCTGCTGATGCCGGATGTGGACGGCATGCAGGTGCTGGAATCCACCCGGCCTTTTTGTCCGGGGACGGAATTCATTATCCTCACCGCCGTGGACGACATTCAAACCACCGTCCGGGCGATGCGGCAGGGCGCCTACGACTATCTGGCCAAGCCCGTGGACAATGAACTGCTGTTTTTGTCCATCGAACGGGCCTACGAACGAAAAGGCCTGCTGGCCGGCCTTTCCATCAGCGCCAGCCGCGAGACAGCCGACATTCCGCCCGCGTTTGCCGACACGATCACGAAAGACAAACAGATGAAGGCGCTGATTTCCTACGCGCAGGTGATGGCGCGCAGCGGCAACCCGATTCTGATCACCGGGGAGTCGGGAACCGGCAAGGAGCTGATGGCGCGCGGCATTCACCGGGCCGGACCGGCTCCAGCGGGGCCTTTTGTGCCGGTGAATGTGTCCGCCATTCCGGCCACCATGTTTGAAAGCCAGATTTTCGGCCATGTCAAAGGCGCCTTTACCGGCGCGGAAAGCACGCACAGCGGCTTTTTCGAACAGGCGGACGGCGGCACGCTGTTTCTGGATGAAATCGGCGAACTGCCGGTCGGACTGCAGGCCAAACTGCTCAGGGTTCTGGAGGACAAGACCTTTACGCCGCTGGGCGCCGGCCGGCCGGTGCGCGTGGATGTGCGTCTGGTCTCGGCGACGAACACCAATCTGGAAGCCGCCTGCCAGGAGGGGAAATTCCGGATGGATCTGATGTACCGGCTCAAGTCCGCCTATGTCTGCCTGCCGCCGCTTCGGGAGCGACGGGGGGACATTCCGCTTCTGGCTTCCCATTTCCTGAAAAAGGCCTGCGAGCGTCATCAGAAAAGCATCAACGGGTTCTCTCCGGAAGCGATGCAGCTGCTGACGCGCGGGGACTATCCCGGAAACATCCGAGAGCTTTCCCAGATCGTGGAAAACGCCGCGCTGCTCGCTGGTGGCCCCGTGATTCTGCCCGCCGATCTGGGCGGCAACGGCGCCGCTTTGGAGCCGCAGGGGGATGCCTCCTCCCGCAGGTTGTGCACGCTCAAGGAAAACGATTCGGCGCATGTGCGTTTTGTGATGGACGCCACCGGCGGCAACCGCCGCGAAGCCGCCCGGATTCTGGGCATTACGCTCCGGCAGCTTCAGAGAAAGCTCGCGGAAATGAAGGGGACTTTTTTCCAACGAGCGGGGTCTAGCCGTCTTGCATGAAGGTTTGGATGGCCGGAAGGAAGTCCTTCTTCTTGATGGGTTTCGTCAGGTGACCGTCGCAGCCCGCGGCCAGGCTGTTCTGTTCATTCCCCTCCCGGTGCACCGGTTGGCCGTCCCGCAGGACCTTGCAGATCCGAATTTCCTATTTACAAGTCTGACGTAATTCTTTTCCCTGCACCTGATTCCGTCCGTTTTCCTTGGCAACATAAAGCATGGTATCCGCGGCTTCAATCAAATGCCGCGGCTTATCACAGTTACTGCCGGGGATTGATGTCGCCACGCCGATGCTGATGGTAACATGTCCGGCAATCGGAGAATGCGGATAGG
>CAZVGQ010000147.1:0-3834 GCA_964626775.1 uncultured Smithella sp.
CCGTCTTTGAGATCGCAGCGGCGGTCTATGATTTTGCCGTTGACCTTGAGCTCCTTGCCGCCGGCCGGCGTAATAAAGTAGCCTTCCTTCCGGCGATTGACCATGGCGGCCAATTTGGGGGCGAACAGCCCCTTCAATTTGATGGCCGACCCGTCTTCCTTCCCGATGGCGGACACTCTTTCCTTCAGTTCGTAATCTTTCTGCTCCGTTGATCCTTCCAGAACCATAAAGCCTCCCAGCGGTTCGGGAAGGTTTTTGTCCGCGGCCGCGATGATTTTCTTCTGGTCATCCGGCGCGATCACCATCGTTTCATCCATGGAGCGGCCGCGCACCGCAAAACCCTTGGTTTCCTGCGACCGGTTTTTTTCCGAAGTGATATTCAGTGTGTGCACGCCGACGAGGACCACATCGCCGTTGAACAGCTCCATCTTGGAAATTTTCTGGCCGTTCACAAAGGTGCCGTTCAGGCTGCCTAAATCCTCCAGCACAAGCTTGTCGCCTTCCACCGTGATGGAGGCGTGGTGCCCGGACACGGCCTGATTGTCAATGACAATGTCATTATCCGGCTTACGGCCGATCGTCGTCAATTCCTTGTCCAGCGCGATCTCCTTGACGGCGGCCTCCTTGTATTTCAGTAATATTTTTGCCATAGTTCACCTCCGGAAAAATTCCATGAATTTCATTAAAGCCGAATACCACTTTTCCTTCCAAAGATAGCCTATCACAACGGTAATATTATCTTTCCCGCCGTTCTTGTTGGCGGCGTCAATCATGGATTCACAGGCGGCGGTGGCGTTTTCCGCAGAAGAAATGATGTCCAGCGCGTCGTTGTCCGTCACCATATTACTGAATCCGTCCGTGCACAAGAGCAAAATATCGCCGTCCAGCACGGTCAGTTCATCGAGATCCGCTTCCATTTCCGGCTGAATCCCCAGGGCTTTCGTCAGAATATTCTTCATCTCCGAGAGGTCGGCTTCTTCCTGCGTGATCAGATTGCGTTTGACCTGCTCGTACACCATGGAATGATCATCCGTCAACTGGTCCATATTGCCGGCGCGGATCAGGTACGCCCGGCTGTCGCCGATGTGGGCGATGCTCAGTTTCCGGCCCGAAAGCAGCACCGCCACGATGGTGGTCCCCATCCCTTTGAATTGGGGCGAACTCTGGGCGACCTCGTAAACGGCCTGATTGGCCAGACGGATGGCGCAGCCGAGCCGGTTGGTGGCCTCGGAAAACGAGGGGTCCTGGCCGCCGATGATCTTCTGTTGCCCCTGAAAATAATCCCGAATGACGCTTACCGCCAGACTGCTGGCCTTCTCTCCGGACGCGTGGCCGCCCATGCCGTCGGCCACGACCAAAAGCCCCAGTTTCTCATCCGAATAAAAACAGTCTTCGTTGTTGGCTCTGACCAAGCCCTGATCGGTTTTTCCACAGGCCGTAAGATTCAAGGGCGCCTCCTTATTTTAAACAGGCCAGCAAATCATCCGCCAACGCTTTCCCCGTCTGGTAGCGGGCCTCCACATCCTTGGCCAGCAGCTTTTCCACAATTCCCGCCATGGCATCCGGAACTTCGGGAGACAGCTCCCGAATGGCCTGCGGCGCGGTGGTGGTGATATTGTACATCAGCGTGGCAATGCTGTCGCCGTTGAAGGGTTTTTCTCCCGAAATCAGCTCATAGAGGACAACGCCCAGCGAAAACAGATCGGATCGCCCGTCCACTTTTTTGCCGGCAATCTGCTCCGGCGACATATAGCTGGGCGTCCCGAGAACCACGCCGGTTTGCGTTTTCGACGTGGCCATCACGCGGGCGATGCCGAAATCCGCGACTTTGACCTCGCCGTTCGTCAGAATCATGATATTGGCCGGTTTGATGTCGCGATGCACGATGCCGTTGGCATGGGCATAATCCAGGGCCGATGCGACGGAGGAAACGATCCGCACGATTTCCGGGACCGGCAGGAGATTTTCCTTTTTGGTATATTTGGCCAGATCCGAACCGTCCAAGAGCTCCATGGCCATATAGGCAATGTCGTAATCCTCGCCCACGTCGTAAATGGTGACAATATTCGGATGGGATAACTTGCCGGCCGCTTCCGCCTCCCGGAAAAACCTTTTCTTCACTTCGTCGATCTGTTCGGCGTCAATCTCCTCATAGCGCAGCGTCTTGATGGCCACTTCCCGGTTGATGCGCGGATCTTTGCCCAAAAACACGGTGCCCATGGCGCCGCGCCCCAGTTCCTTGACGACTTCGTAGCGCCCCAGCGTCGGTTTGATTTCGGTGTTCTCCATGATGACCGTCGCTTCTTTTTTGGCTCCGGAAAGACCGAAAATCATCGTTTCCCCGGCCGTCGTCAGCTTCTTGATGCGGTCGTTGATGTCCTTGAAATCTCCGGCCTGGGCGATATGCTGGTAAACCGCCACCGCCTTGTTGAACATCCGCTTCCGCTCAAAGTCCAGACCGAGATTGTAGAGCAGCTCTTTGACGGACTCGTCCTCCACGGGACATTTGCGGAATTTGTCAAACGCCATGTCCAGCAGGCCCTGGCCCTGGAAGGACAGACCGAGCATTTTGTTGGTTTCGACGCCGTCCGCTTCCATGCGATCCTTCGCTTTTTCCGTCAGCAGATAACGCTTGGAGACGATCACGATGTAGCCGACGAGCAGAAGGAGAGCCGGATAAAGCGCCTTGACCCAGTACCCGTAAGCGGCAAAAAGATAAATGGTTGTGATCATCCAGGCCAAAAGCAGAACCAGCGAAACCACCGCACTGATGCCGGCTTTGATATGCGGAATGACCAGCGCGACGTAAAGGCCGAAGATCAGGATCATGATGAGTTCCAGCGTGAGCGCCCAATCCGGACGGGTAATGTGCTCGCCGTTGATGATATTGTCGATCACGTTGGCGATGATGGTCCCGGGCGGCACATTGACGGCGACCGGCGTGACCTGCATGGTGCCCAGCCCCGCCGCGGAGAGTGCAATAATCACGATCTTGTCCTTGAACACCTCCGGAGCGATCTTCTTGTTGACCACGTCAAAGTACGAATAATACGGAATTCCCTCGTTGAAACTGATCAGCATTCTGTTGTTTTCATACACGGGAATGCTTTTGCGGCCGAAGGCAACGGTTTTGCCCGGGCGCACCTGCTTCACATCGTAATTGAGGTATTTCAACGTCAACTGCAGGGCGAACGACGGGAAGAGTTTCTCTTCAAAATTGACAAACAGCGCTTCGCTGCGCACCGTGCCGTCTGGGTCCGGAAAAATATTGATGTGCCCCAACCCGAGGGCGCCTGCGGAAAATTCGGGAATGGGCGGAACCATGGCCCGCGCGGTGATGCTGTCGTCCCCGCCGGCCGGGGAAAGGGTATTTTTCAGCAGATCCGCCGGCAGGTTCGAGGCGGTTCGGCCCGTCGGCGGACCGGGCACAAAAAACAACGGCAGGACGACACTTCTGCCCTCGGCAATCGCATTGGCCAGAATCGTGTCGTTGTCGAGCCTTTGTTCGGATTCCTTCAGCGACGTCAAAATATCATCCAGCCCTTGCTTGGGGTGGGAAGGCTTGCTTTGAGCAACGTTTTTCTTTGGAGAAGCCGGGTTCGTTTCAGCGGCGGCGTCCGGCTCGGCCGGCTTCGGCTCTCCTTCTATAGACCGGATCAGGTTGCGCACCTCGACGAGCCCCTGATTGACGTCTTTTTCCGAGTAAATGATGTCCAGACCGATGACTTTTACCTGATAGGATTGCAGCAGCTCGACCATGGAGGCGATATGAGCGCGGGGCCAGGGCCACCGGCCCAGGTTGGCGATGCTTTGTTCATCAATGGCAATGACGGC
>CAZVGQ010000148.1:0-3803 GCA_964626775.1 uncultured Smithella sp.
GCGGAAATCATTGTCGGTGAAGACTGTCTTGACCTGGACGTGCATACAGCCTTCGGCGCCGACCTGATGAGCGACGTGCTGGCTTTCGCCAAGGCGGGCAGCCTGCTCTTGACCGGTCTGACCAACACCCAGGTTATCCGGACCGCCAACGTACTGGACATCGCCGCCATTATCCTGGTGCGGGGCAAAAAACCGTCCTCCGAAACGATCGCTTTGGCCAGCGAACTGAAAATCCCCATCCTGACCACCAAATACATCCTCTTTGAAACGGCGGGGCGTCTTTACACGAAAGGCATTGTCGGCTGTCTGCAAAAAGTTGAAAACACCAGTGGGCGAACCTAATCCAAACCTCTATTCGGAAAGTTTTCATATTGAAGGCGGCAACTTCAATTCCGCCGGCATTGTATCGACCAGCATTAAATCCATTCTGAAAAAACTGGGCATTCCCGGAGAGATCGTCCGAAAAGCCGCCATCGTCTCGTATGAAGCGGAGATCAATGTCGTGTCCTATGCAAAGAAAGCCGTCGTGAATCTGACCGTCGTTCCCGGCGCGGTGCGCATCGAAGTGGTGGATGAAGGCCAGGGTATTCCCAACATCGATCTGGCGATGCAGGAAGGCTATTCCACCGCCGATCAGAGAATTCGGGAAATGGGATTCGGCGCGGGCATGGGATTGTGCAACATCCGGAATTACTCCGATGATTTCCATATCGAGTCGGAGGTCGGCAAGGGTACGCATCTGAAGATGACCATTCAAACGCCATAACTTGGAACAAGGGGTTACCGTATGAACGTTGAAGCAATCGTTGCGGCTTTGGGGCTGGAGGTCAAGTGCGGCAGAGAGGGCCTGGGCAGGGAGGTTGCCGGCGGCTACACCGGAGATCTCTTAAGCGATGTCATGGGCAACTCCAAAGAAGGCTATATCTGGATCACCCGCCAGGTGCATCAGAATATTGTCGCCGTGGCCAGTCTCAAGGAGCACGCGGGCATTATCCTGATCAACGCCTGTGAACCGGCCGCAGAAACGCTGGAAAAAGCCGAAGCGGAAAAGATTCCCGTGATGGTGTCCGACCTGCCCGCCTTCGAGCTCTCGGGCAGGATCTATAATTTGCTGACGTCCCAAAGCTGATCGTCAAAGACACCCTCCGCGGTCATAAGCGATGTTGAAAGTTTTTAACTGCGATCTTCATATCCACACCTGCCTGTCGCCCTGCGCCGAACTGGACATGCATCCGAAAGCCCTGGTGGAGCGGGCGCTGGAACAGCGCCTGGATATCATCGCCGTCAGCGACCACAACGCTTCCGCAAATGTCCGGTACGTCCTGGCGGCCGCCGCGGGGAAAAAACTCCGCATTCTTCCCGCCATGGAGGTCACGACCAGCGAGGAAGTGCACCTGCTGGCGCTCTTCGGACGTCTGTCCGACCTTCTGGAGCTGCAATCGATCATTGACCGGCACCTGTTCGGAGAAAACGATGAAGACCGCTTCGGCGTCCAGGCCATCGTCAATGAGCTGGGCGAAGTGGAGGGATTGAACCGCCAACTCCTCATCGGCGCGACGGATTTGCCCATCGATTCTCTGGTGGATACGATTCATCAACTGGGCGGCCTCGCCGTTCCCGCCCACATCGACCGGGAAAGCTTCAGCGTGTTGAGCCAGCTCGGATTTATTGATGAAAACTCCCGTTTTGACGCGCTGGAAATCTCCAAACGCCTGGGCATTCGACAGGGACGCGACCGGTATCCCGAACTCGCCCGGTATGCCTTTTTAACGTCTTCCGACGCCCATTTTCTTCAAGATATCGGAACCTCCACCACCCCCATCCTTCTGGAAGAGGCGACTTTTGAAGAAATCAAAATGGCCGTCTTTGGACAAAACGGCCGGCAAATCCTGGAGGAGCAATGCTGACACTGGCCGATCATATTCTGGACATCGCCGAAAATTCCGTGCGCGCGGGCGCGAAATTGATTCAAATTTTCATTGAGGAAGATTCTTCGAACGATCTGCTGACGATTGAAATCACGGACGACGGCCACGGCATGGGCGAAGAAATGCTGCAAAAAGTCTTGGACCCTTTCTATACAACCAAAACGGTCCGTCGCGTGGGCCTCGGTCTTCCCCTTCTCAGAGACGCTGCAGAGCGGTCCGGCGGTGCCTTTCAAGTGAAATCTGAAGAATATCAGGGAACTACGGTAAAGGCCACGTTTGGCCTGCATCATTTGGACCGGCAGCCCCTGGGCGCTATTATTAACACAATAATTATTCTCATTATTTCTAATTCTGATATTGATTTTTTTTATAAACACAGGCATAATGACCGGCAGTTTGATATGGATACGCGTGAAATCCGCAAAGAAATCGAGGATGTACCCATTAACCATCCTGAGATAATAAAATATATCCGGGGCGTAATGGAAGAAGGGTTGCAGGAGTTAGAACCGGAAGCCTAGCGCGCTGCGAAGATTTGAGGAGGACGTACATGAAAGCCGAAGATACAGAGTTGTTGAAAGAGTTCACTCCGGAGCAGGTGGCAAAGTTGGACAGCATCATTGACAAGCACAAAGGAAAGGCGGGCGGCCTGATTCCCGTTCTCGAAGAAGCGCAGGTTTGCCTGGAATACCTGCCGCTTTCCGTGCAGAAAAGAATTGCCACCGGGTTGAATCTGCCGCTGAGCCGCGTCTATGGCGTGGTCACCTTTTACTCGTTCTTTACCATGACTCCGCGCGGAAAGCACACGGTTCGCGTCTGTCTGGGCACAGCCTGCTACGTTCGCGGAGGCAAGGCGCTTGCGGAGGCGCTCGAGAAACAGTTCGGGATTAAAGAAGGGGAAACGACGGCAGACCGCCTGTTCACGCTGGAATCCGTCCGCTGTCTCGGCGCCTGCGGTCTGGGTCCGGTCGTTGTCGTAGATGAAGATGTTCACGGGCGCGTCAAGCCCGCCAAGATTAAAGAGGTCCTGAGTCAATACAATTAATTCATTACCGATCAAAAGATAACGGAGGACACGCCCATGGCGAAAATAACCATCGATGATTTGAAAAAAATTAAGGAGAAAGTGCACAAGGAAATGTCTTTGCGCGACGGCGACCGCCGCGTCAAAGTCACCGTTCATATGGGAACCTGCGGCATCGCTTCCGGCGCGAAGGAAGTGATGGACACGCTGCTGGAAGAAATTGACGCCGCCAAAGTGCAGGACGTGATTGTCACCACGTCCGGCTGCATGGGCCTGTGCAGCCGCGAACCGCTCGTAACCGTCGAAGTTCTGAATGCCGAGCCGATCAAATACGAATACGTCAATCCCAACAAAATGAGGCAGATTTTCAAGCGCCATATTCTGGCGGGAGAAATACAAACGCCCTTTGTGCTGGCCAAAGGCTCTGAAGTTTTAAAATAAACAGTTCATCATGCACGCGGCCGTAATGCGAACCGCGGCCTGATGATTAAGGAGGATATTGGATTCATGAAAGTATTTCGTTCACACATACTGATTTGCGGCGGAACGGGCTGTCAGGCTTCCGGCAGTCTCGGCGTTAAAAATGCCCTTTTGGAAGAACTGGTCAAAAGAAAACTGGCGGAAGAGATCAAAGTGGTCGAAACCGGCTGCAACGGATTCTGCGCGCTGGGCCCCATCCTGGTGGTGTACCCGGAAGGCGTCATCTACATCAGCCTGAAGCCCGCCGACATCCCCGAACTGGTCGAAGAACACCTGATCAAAGGCCGCATTGTCGATAAACTTCTTTACCGCGAACCCGGCACGGACAAAACCATTCCCACCATGCAGGACATCCCCTTCTTCGCCCACCA
>CAZVGQ010000149.1:0-3783 GCA_964626775.1 uncultured Smithella sp.
AAGCCCGCGGTCAAGAAAAACGTGGACCGCGCCGCGCTTCTGGCCAAGGCCGATCTGGAATCGCTCATGGTGGGCGAATTTTCCGAACTTCAGGGCATCATGGGGCGGGAATACGCGCTTCTGGCCGGGGAAAAACCGGAAATCGCCGATGCCATTTATGAGCATTACCTGCCGATTGTCGCCGGGGGCAATCTGCCGGGTACGGATGAAGGCGCGATCGTCGGCATCGCCGATAAAATGGACACCATCGTCGGCTTCTTCGCCGTAGGCATGCCGCCTTCCGGCACGGCCGACCCCTATGCTCTCCGTCGCCAGGCACTTGGCGTCATCAACATTATCCTGTCGCGCCGCTACGACCTGAGCCTGAATTTTCTGATCGACGAATGCCTGGCGTCCCTGAAGGATGTTCTGAAGAAGCCGGCCGAAGACGTGAAAAAAGATGTTCTGGAATTCTTCCGGGGGCGGTTGCAGAATCAACTGATCAGCCAGGGTTACGCCTATGACACGGTGGACGCGGTTCTGGCCGCGGACATCGACCATCTCGTTTCGGTGATCGAGAAGATTCAGGCGCTGCAGGCGTTTCGGGCCAATCCGGAGTTCGAACCCCTCTCCGTCGCTTTCAAACGGATCGACAACATCCTGAAGGATTTCCGCGGCGGTTCCGTGGACGTCAACCTGCTTTCCCAGGAAGCGGAGATCAAGCTGTTCGCGAATTTTGAAAACATCGGCACGCGCGTGGAAAAAGGCATCGCCGAGAAGGATTTCACCGCGGCGCTGAACAAACTGGCCGCCCTGCGCTCCCCCGTGGACGCTTTTTTTGATTCCGTCATGGTCATGGACAAAGACGAAAAAATCCGCTTCAACCGCCTGTCGCTGCTGGCGGACATCTCGGCGCTGTTCCATCAAATCGCCGATTTCTCGAAAATCGTCACCGCCGGCTAAACCGCGCGGCGCCACGCCTTAGCCTGATCGGGCGCGTCGGGGATAATTCGTTTGATTGACATTCCCGGCGAGGCTTGCTAGGATGTGCGCGGTTTTTATGAGAAAAAAGAAAACGGAGAAATAACCGGATGATCATGAAGACGAAGCCCACCATCGAGGTGAGTCTGGAAGAAAGGCTGCGATTACAGAAAAAACTTCAGGACATCACCAACCGCATTCACGCCGCGCAAAATATTGCCCAAATCCTGATCGATCTGAAGGACGGCATCCTGAATCTGTTTGACGCCTACTCCATCACGCTCTATGTCGTCGATAAACCGCACAACGAAATCTATTCCATGTTTCTGGCGGGGTCCCAGCTCAAAGAAATCCGCGTTCCGATCAACAATCACAGCATCGCCGGATACGTGGCCAACACCTTCAATATCGTCAACATCGCGGATGCATACAATCTGGCGGAACTCAAGGCCATCGATCCCGAACTGACCTTTGACGCCAGTTGGGACAAAAAGTCCGGATTTAAGACCAAGCAGATTCTGGCCGCCCCGATTTTTTATAAAGATCAGCTCATGGGCGTCATTCAAATCCTCAACAAAAAAAGGGGCGACAGCAAATTCACCGAGGAAGACATCGGTCTGGTCATGGAGATCGTGGAGGTTTTGGGCGTTGCCTTCTATAATCAGCAGCGCTTCCAGCGCCGCCGCAAAACCCGTTTCGATTTTCTGCTGACCCGCAACATGCTCAAGGAAGACGAGCTGGAAGCCGCCTGGGGGGAAGCGCGGGAGCAGAAAGAATCCGTCGAGCGGTATCTGATGAACAAGTACAAAATCTCCAAAGACGACATCGGCCACTCCTTTGAAGAGTTTTACCGCTGCCGGTTTATTCATTACAACGAAAAAATCATCATCCCCGGCGACTTGATTGCCAATCTGAAAAAAGACTACCTCCAGCGGGAGCTGTGGGTGCCGCTGGAAAAAATCGACGGCAATATCCACGTGATTGTCGATGATCCGAACAACATCATCAAAAGAGACGCCATCGAAAATCTTCTAAAAACCAAGAAGGTGAAATATGACGTCGCTCTGCCGGAGGATATCTTAAAATTCATCAACCTTTTCTTCAGCTCCGGCGAAGACGAACATTCCTTTACCGAAATCCTGGGCAAGATGGATGAAGAAGGCGGAGGCTCCGAAGAAGAAGAAGGAGTGGACGTCGTCGCGGAAACCGACAGCGTGATCATGCAGCTCGTCAATAAAATCATCAACGACGCTTCCTCCCGCCGGGCATCCGACATTCACATCGAACCCAACGTCGGCAAGAAAAATGTGGAAATCCGGTACCGCATTGACGGCGACTGCACGATTTATCAGACCGTCCCCTTCAGCTACCGGTCCGCCATCATCTCGCGCGTCAAAATCATGTCCAACCTGGACATTACGGAGAAACGAAAGCCTCAGGACGGCAAAATCAAGTTCCGGCGGCCTTCCGGCGACGAACTGGAGCTGCGTGTCGCCACCATTCCCACCCAGGGCGGCGTGGAAGACATTGTCATGCGTCTGCTGGCCAAGAGCGACACGCTCCTGCCGCTGGAATCCATGGGGCTGCTCAAACGCAATTATGATGAAATGATCAACATCATCAACAAGCCCTACGGCATGATCCTGGTCGTCGGCCCGACCGGCTCCGGTAAAACCACCACGCTGCACGCGGCGCTCCACGTCATCAACCGGCCGGACCGGAAAATCTGGACCGCTGAAGACCCGGTGGAAATCACGCAATACGGGCTTCGCCAGGTTCAGGTGCAGTCCAAGATCGGCTTTGACTTCGCGGCCGCCATGCGGGCGTTTCTGCGCGCCGACCCGGATGTAATCATGGTGGGCGAAATGCGCGATTTTGAAACGGCCAAAACGGGCGTCGAAGCTTCGCTGACCGGCCATCTGGTCTTCAGCACCCTGCACACCAACAGCGCCCCGGAAACCATCGTCCGGCTCCTGGATATGGGCATCGACCCGCTGAACTTCGCGGACGCGCTCTTGGGCATTCTCGCCCAACGCCTGGTGCGTACGCTGTGCAAGAACTGCAAAGAGCAGTATCATGCCACCCAGGAGGAATTCGACGAAATCGTGGAAAGCTACGGCCGGGAAGACTTCGCCAAACTGGGCGTTTCCTACACGGATGATTTCAAGCTGTATCGCGCCAAAGGATGCGACGCCTGCGACAAAACCGGCTACAAAGGCCGAATGGGCATCCATGAACTGGTTGTGGCCACCGACACCATCAAGAAACTGGTGCAAAAGCATGAGACGGTTGAAGTCATCCGCGCCAAATCCATGGACGAGGGAATGACCACGCTGCTCCAGGACGGAATCCAGAAAGTGCTGCAGGGCATAACGGATTTCAACCAGGTCCGCCGGGTCTGCATCAAATAAGCGTAAAACGATCCAGCATCCATACAAAAAGGGTGGAACACAGAAAGGCTTCCACCCTTTTTTTGATTTCGGTCCGCAAAAATTATACTTTCCCGGCAAAATCCTTTCCAAACGCCAGTGCCTGCGCAAGCGCTTCCTCTCCCGGCTGCCACATGGCTTTGAAGCCGTCGCCGATCACTTCAAACCCGGCTTTGGACAAATGATCGGTTAAAATCTTCACGCTCTCGCCGCTCCAGCCATAGCAGCCGAAAGCCGCGGCCTTCTTTTTCTTGAATTTGAGTCCTGTGATCATTTCGACGAGCGCCGACATGGCGTTGAGAATGCCTTTGTTGATCGTGGGCGACCCCAGCATGATCGCCTTCGACTTGAAGACTTCGGTCACCACATCGTTGATGTCGCGGCGGGAGATATT
>CAZVGQ010000150.1:0-3782 GCA_964626775.1 uncultured Smithella sp.
TGGTGATGTATAAATTATCATCCATTCATGTGGAGGGGATAGGCTATGAAAGCCATCATATTGCGTATCACTCTATTCTCGATGTTCCTATATTCCCTTTCCCCGTTGCCTGCATTTTCAACCACTGAGCAGCGGACAGCCCTTGTTATCGGGAACAGCGCCTACAGTTCCGGTCCCCTGAAGAACCCCGTCAACGACGCCACCGATATGGCAGCGACACTCAAGCGCCTTGGTTTCAATGTTATCCTGAGGAAGAACGCCACGCAGCAGGATATGGAGGATGCCATTCGCGAGTTGGGAGACAGGCTTAAAAAGGGTGGAGTCGGGCTGTTCTTCTATGCCGGACATGGCGTCCAGATCGGGGGCCAGAATTACCTGCTGCCGATCGGTGTCCGGATTGACAGAGACACGGATGTGAAATACCGGGCCGTGGACGCGGACATGGTGCTGGACGAGATGGGAAATGCGGGGAATCCCATGAACATCGTTATTCTCGACGCCTGCCGGGACAATCCTTTCGTCAAGAACTTCCGGACGGCAAGCCGGGGATTGGCGATCATCTCCTCGGCGCCTCGTGGGACACTGATATCCTATTCCACAGGCCCGGGCAATATCGCGGCGGATGGCGCCGGCCGCAATAGTCCCTACACCGGGGCGTTGATGAATCACATGATGACCCCCGGACTGCCGATTGAGGAGGTCTTCAAGAATGTGCGGCAGGATCTGGGGCGGCAGACGAAGGGCAAACAGATTCCCTGGGAGCTTTCGTCTCTGGAGGGGAGATTCTACTTCAAGCCCGGAAGTGCAGCCGCATCGGCGCCCGGAACCGGCACACCGTTTGTCGATTACGCCGCCGAGCAAAGTAAGATCGAGGAGGAGCGGAAGCTTCTGAGACAGAAGGCCGATCTGGAGGAGGAAAAGCGAAAACTGGAGGAAGAGAGACAACAGCTGGCTATGGCAAAGCGGCCCCCGACTCCCAATGTCAAGGAGAACCGAAGAGACGGCCACTTCATTGCCTATGACGACGGAACCGTCCTGGACACGAAGACGAACCTGATGTGGGCTGCCATAGATAGCGAAAAAAATATTAACTGGCAGGATGCTAGAAGTTATTGTGAAAATTATCGTGGCGGCGGTTATTCCGATTGGCGCATGCCGAAACAGTATGAACTGGCAAGGCTCTATGATGGAACCAAACAAAGTACTGCTGGTGCCCGTATCACCGATTTAATACAGTTAACCACTACGCATGGTTGGACTTGGGCAGCGGAAACTGAAGGTTCCCGTGCTTCTGCTTTTAATTTCAGTGAAGGTCTCACTGGTGAGGGAATTCCTCAATCTTATGCCCAGTACCGTGCCCTGCCGGTGCGGACAGTAAAGGGCAATGCAGAGGTTGCTATGATTGAGCGTCCTCTTGTATCCACAGCTAAAGAAATAAAGAGAGATGGCCGCTTCATCGCCTATGACAACGGCACTGTTCTGGATATGAAGACGAACCTGATTTGGGCGGCGAAAGACAACAGCAGCGACATCAACTGGCAGAATGCCAAGAATTACTGCGAGAATTACCGCGGCGGCGGCTATACGGACTGGAGGATGCCGACGCAGAACGAACTGGCTGAATTGTATGATTCAGGTAAAACGAGCAAGAATCCTACATCCAGCGGATGCAGTGGTAATTACCATATAACAGATTTAATTCATCTTACCTGCGGTTGTCCCTGGGCATCTGAGACGCGCGGTTCCGTTGCCGCCATCTTCCATTTCCAGGACGGAGGTCGGATCTGGGATCTCCAGTCCTACGGCGCCTACCACCGCGCTTTGCCGGTGCGGTCGGGTAAATAGAGTATTTGGTCATTTGGTTATTTTCTTTTGGGCTGCAGGGCGGAGCGCTGCTCGCTACAAAAGAATGCTCTGTTTTACTTCATAATCATCAGTATTCAGATTTTCAAAATCCATTGACTCGTAGGTGCTAAAGAGGAAAAGTACGCTTTAGTCGGACGAACCTTATTTGGGCAGCAGGCCGCGCAGGAACGCCTTCGCCTCGCGCATTTTATTACGAAGCGCGTCCATGACCGGGTGGACCGGATGATCGGGGCAGGTTTCTTCAGGCGCGGTTCCCCGAAGGTAAGCTTCCTGAAAGGTCCGGGGACACAAGGATGTGGCGAGGTATCCGGAATCCGGATCGATCATCGCCCGCTCAATCCCGTCCGGAGCGACGACGGCCTGCGGTCCGGACTGCGAATAGAAGGAGCGCATAAAACGCGCATGAATCCGCAGCGCTCCGGTCGCGCCGGTCAGACCGGTATCCGCCCCGGAATCATACCCCACCCACACGGCGCAGACGACGTCAGGCGTGTAGCCTACAAACCAGGAGTCCCGGTTGCCGTTGGTTGTTCCGGTTTTGCCCGACACGGGGAAATCCAGATGCAGGGACTTTGCCTCCCGGGCCGTGCCGCGCTCCAGGACTCCTTCCAGGGCGTAGCCGGTCAGATACGTTGCCCGCGGATCAAAGACCTGTTTGTGTTTCATTTTTCCGGACCAGAGTCGTTCTCCGTCCGGCGTCGTCACGGAAAAAAGGGCAAACCGTTCAAAGCGCGTTCCGCCGGAAGCAAGAGTCGCGTAGGCATAGGCAAGCTCCAGCGGCGACACTTCGAAGCTGCCCAGCGCCATGGAGGGAACGGGCAACAGGGGGCTTACGATGCCCGCCGCCCGGGCGGTTTTCAAAACCTCTTTGAATCCCACGTCGGCGGCCAGCCGGACGGTGGCGGTGTTGACGGAATCTTCGATGGCTTTCCGGATCGTGATGCGGGTGTATTGTTTGTTTTCAAAATTGGTCGGCGTCCACATTCCTTCGGGCGTGGAAAGGGAAATCGGTTCGCCGGAGACCGGCGTGGATAGCGTCCAGTTGCCGCGCTTTGCGAGCGATTGGGCGAGCGCCGCCAAAAGAATGAAGGGCTTGAAAGCGCTTCCCGGCTGGCGCAGAGCGTCCACCGCCCGGTTGAATCTTGTCTGCGCGTAGCTGCGTCCGCCGACCATCGCCGTGATGCGCCCCGTCTTGGGATCGATGGCGACCAGCGCCGCCTGCAGCGGCTCACGGGCGGGACGGGCCGTCTTTTCGATGATTTCCAGGCCGCGGGCAACCGCTTCTTCCGCGGCGGCCTGCTGAAAAGAATCAAGGGTGGTGTAATACCGGTATCCGGTATGATAGGGTCGTTCCGCGCCCAGCTCTTCTTTGGTGATCCTCAGAATGTAATCGATAAAATAGGACGGGAGATGGGCGGGGGGCGCTCCGGCATGGATTTTCGCCGGCGTCGCGGAGGCCCGTTCGAACTCCGGCTGGGTGATCATGTCCAGTTGCTTCATTCTGGCCAGGACTTTACCGCGCCGTTCCAGGGCTGTCCGGGGATTTCTGGCAAGGCCGTACCGGTTCGGGGCGTGGATGATGCCGGCGAGCAGCGCCGCCTCCTCCAGGGAAAGGTCCGCCGCATGCCTGGAGAAATAAAAACGGGACGCCTCTTCAACGCCGTAAATGCCGCGATCGCCGGCCTGTCCCAGGTAAATTCTGTTCAGATACATTTCCAGAATCTGTTTTTTCGAGTAGCGCAGCTCCAGCGCCAGGGCGAGTTCCATCTCCCGCAGCTTGCGCGCGAAGGTTTTTTTCGGAGAAAGGAAGACGTTTCTTGCCAGTTGCTGCGTAATCGTGGATGCGCCCTGGGCAAATCGTTTCTCCCGCAGGTTGACCGATAAGGCCCGTCCGGCGGCAAGAACGTCAATTCCAA
>CAZVGQ010000151.1:0-3782 GCA_964626775.1 uncultured Smithella sp.
CATCGAGTCCCCCAACCATCATGGCATTGGACGGAATTTCATCCTTGTCGTCCAGGTAGCTTCCATAGGTCATAATGGCGCCCATCCCCAGGCTCAAAGAAAAAAAAGCCTGCGCCAGAGCGGCCAGCAGCGTCCGCCCCGTTACTTTGCTGAAATCCGGATGCAGGTAATAGGCAAGACCTTCGCCCGCACCGGGCAGCGTCACCGACCGGACGATCAGGACCAGCAAAAGCACGAAAAGAACCGGCATCAGAACCATGGACCATCGCTGTATGCCTTTGACGACACCCGCGGCGATAATGCCGACCGTCAGGATCAGAAACAGGGCCTGCCATAGAATCGGCTCCCATACGCTGCTGATGTGATCCTGAAAAACACGGGCGTGGTCGATTCCCGGAACGGTTGTGGCGACAACCACTTTATAAACGTAGGCCAGCGACCAGCCGGCAACAACCGCATAGTAGGAAAGAATAATGAAGCCCGTAAACACACCCAGCGCCCCCACCAGCCACCAGGGGCTGTTCGGGGCAAGAACCTTGAAGACCCCCACGGGATCCCGCTGGGCCGCACGTCCCAAAACCATTTCATTGACAACCAGGGGATAACCCAAAAGCAAGACGGCAACCAGATAGATCAATATGAATGCCGCCCCGCCGTGCTCGCCGGTCATGTAGGGAAACCGCCAGATATTCCCCAGCCCGACGGCCGATCCCGCGGTGGCCAGCACAAAGCCTGCCCGGGTTGCCCAGTGCTCCCTTTTTTTGTTTGGGTTGTTCATGGTTTGTCCCCGGTCCCCGCGTTTTTTGCCGCGGAGGACTTTTTTTCGCCGCGAACTATAGGAATTTCCACGCGGGGTGTCAAGGCAAAACCGCAGAAAGAACGCCGCAGCATCGGTTTGGACGAAATCCGGGAGCCCTGTGTTGAAAGATGAATTCTTCGGAAAAACCCTTTGAAGTAACCGCGGACAGTGTTTCAGGCGTCAGCGTTCCGCTTTTTCCAAATCCTCCCGTGCGTTCCGCTCAAAGGACGCCGTTAAATAATCCAGCGTCTTGGGAAGCGTCAGTTCCATGCTGAAAAAAATCTGCAGTTGAACGTCCAGATGGTTCGGTTCGCACCGCAGGAGGTGGCCGCCCGCCGACAGAGTCTTGTCGATGAAGTGAAAATGGTATCCCGGCACACTGACGGACGGAACAAAGGAAGGCGTGTAAAATCCGACCAGATGGCCGTCAACATTTTCGAAACGTCGGATTTTCTGGTTGTGGGTCGCTTCCGCCAGCGGCCGGTAATTTTCGGTTCGCGGAACAGAGCGGGTCTCGACCGACGCAAACGAACCTGCCATGTGAATGGCATAAAACATATTATCGGATGGAAGAATATGCCGCAAACGCTCCATGAATGTCTCGCAGGATAACGGCCCAAAGATTTCTTCGGTAAGCATTGGCTTGAAACGGCAAAGAACGGCAAATGGGGTTTTCATCTGTCCGTCAACGGGATGGGCGTTTCCGTCGAGATCGAGCTGGAAAAAGGAACCGTTGAGAGCGATCATTTCCCCGTCCAGGTTGTTGAACGTGCCAATGCCGAAATCCCCCTTCTCTTTCAGCATTTCAAACGTGATATCGTCCCGGTAAAACCCCTCCAGCAACGCATTGATGGGACTGCTGATGTAAAGCATGATTGCCTCAAGTAAACAGATGGATGGGATAGCCTTTCATCATTGCCCCTGCCCTCTCTTTTATACCGGTATGGGGGCAATGACCTGTGACGAGGCAAACACCCAGGTGATGATGAGCGAATTGAGTATCGCGCCCGCATAGACCGTACCGGTCAACTGGTGCAGCCATGTCGAGAGCGCCGCGGTAACGGCGAAAAGCACTACGACAGGAAACAGGTTGATGACAAACGCCACGAAGAGGCCGTTGGGCCCCACCAACGGAATGAACCCGGTGGTGAATAACGGAACATATTGAACAGCCAAAAACAGAATCAGCGGCAGGCACAGAGCAAGGCTTGCGTATCCGGAGCGCGACGCCAATGTCGCAAGCCATCCGTTATCGGCGGGGCGTCGTATCTGGCCGTGGAGAAAAGCGCCGGTTACGAGGAAACAGAACAGGACAAAGGGCCAGTAGAGCAGCATCATCCCGGCGCGATACCATGTCAGGTCGTTCATAAACGGATAGACAAAGCGGTAGTTGACGATGAATGCTTTTTCGGCGATAAACTCCACAATATACATAAAACCAAAAAGCAAAGCACAAAGAAGAAAAGCTTTTACCAGGGCGCGCCGGTCAAGATGGAAGCCGGGATCGGAAAAGGAAACGCCCAGGTCGGAAAGCATGACGCCCTGCATCTGCGCCCGTTTTTTATACCACCGGCGGAAAAGAATAAGCCCGATCACATTGACACAGAGGAGCCACCAGACGACTGCGTTGACCATCATCATGGGAAAAGCATGATGTATCGGCACCACGTATTTGTGTATGCCGAAGAGCACCAGAATAAGCGGCAGGTAAAGCCACAGGAGGATGCCGTTTACGGAGGCATAGAGCGTGTAATCCTTCATAGTGCATTCATATCGGTCCAGGCGGGCACGTCGGATCGCGGCAAAGAAGGGAAGACGGATCAGGATGAGAGCCAGGGGAAAAAGCGATGCGAATCCCGCGAGCATGGCAAACAGAGTCGCCCACTCTTTAATCTGCCAGATCTGAGCGCCGGCATCGACCCATTTCGCGGGCGGCGGATTCAATGCCGCTTTCAGCCATTCGACCGTTTCGGCAATGGCCTGGGCGTTGTGGGATTCCTGCACGTGAGTAATGCGGGGGACAAAGACCCGCCGGGCGGTTCCCCTACTGAAATCGCCATACGTGGTGGATAGTTTGGGATGGGCAACGCCAAAGGCCTTCGCTGTCCGCTCACTGGACATCCACTCCTTTTCGATATCCCTCGTGCCGGTCATTCGACCGCGAAATTCATCGTACCGGCCGATGATCATGAGCATGTTGCGCGGCAGGTCGGGCGTTGCCTCCGCCGTGTAGCCGTATCCCGTGATAACGGTCGCCGCCAGCGTCGGGTCGTCAAGCGCAACAAGGTAGGCCATCTCCGCGCCCAGGCTGTGTCCCATGATCCCGACCGCGTCCGGTCGGACATACGCAAGCGATTTCAGAAAGGCGACCGCGCTTTTGCCGCCATAGGTGGGATCGAATCCGGGATCGGAAGGCTCGCCCGGCAGACCGGAGTGTCCGCGTCCGATGGCATCGATGTTCAGCACCACGATTCCGCGGCGGGAGGTTTCGATCGAATAGGCGTCGCCCGTTTCCCGGTTGTTTTGGTAGCCGTGGATGTAAACCATGCCGGGCATGGGATTGCCGCTGGTTGCGCCATCGGGAACAAAAAGCTTTGCCCGTACCGGAATGCCGTTCACATTTTTAAAATAGACATCCGATACCGTCACAGCGCCGAAATCTCTCTGAGTGAGAGATGCGGTAATGATCGATGCAGCCGACAGCAGGATGCAAATCGAAAACACAATCCATGCGCCTGCCTTTTGTTTTGGTGAAACCAGTTGAAGGATGGACATTGCAGCCTCCCGCCATGCATACAGACCATAAGATTTATTCTGCTTTTCAAAATCCTGGGTAGTTCTTCCGCCATACAAAAAGGGTGCAGAGGTCATTCCCTTTGCACCAGATTTGCACCGCACCAAAGTAAATTAACATATAGGTAATATTGATGTTTTGGTGGAGGCGGCGGGAATTGAACCCGCGTCCGAAAACCTTCCGCTGGAG
>CAZVGQ010000152.1:0-3754 GCA_964626775.1 uncultured Smithella sp.
CGACCGCCACCGGATAAAAAAGCTGAAGCAGACTGACGCCGGACGCCTTCAGGACGGTGATTTCGTTATCCGCGGACAGACGGCCCATGGCAATCAGGATGGAAACCAGAAGTGCGATGGGAATCGTAAACAGCATGAAATTGGGCATGATCAGGGCGATCAGATGCCCGATGTCCAGAACGCGGATGCCTTTGTTGACCATCAGGTCCATGATCTGCAGGATTTTGCCCATCAGCAGGACAAAAGTCAGGACAAAGAGAATGATGACGAAGGGAAGGGCAATTTCCCGGAATATGTAGCGGTTGATAATTTTATTCATATCGCCGTTTCAAAAAATTTTGAAAAAACTATCACGCCTGGCCGATATTACACAAGCAAAACCTGACGGCCGGGGAAAATGCTTTTGCCCCGGCCAAAACGCATTGTTTTGTTGACAGTCGGGTGTATTTTTCCTATATTCCTCGCACATTTTACGGAACTTGCCTGCCGCGAAAGGGAATGGAGCTGATCATGAAAGTGGATACCATGCGCCGGATCGATTACTATATTGGCGTTCCCCTTTGCTTTATCGGCACGCTGCTGCATAAAACGGTTCACTGGTTCGTCAAACCCGGCAAGGCGTCGCCCCGCAGGGTTTTGTTCATGGAGCTCTCGGAAATGGGCAGCGCCGTCCTGGTGGACCCCGCGATGAGAAAGCTGCGGCGGGAGACCGGCGCGGAGCTTTACTTCGCCATTTTCAAAAAAAACAAGCCGAGCCTGGACCTGCTCAAAACCGTTCCGGATGATCATATTTACACCTTCCGGGAAAACGGGGTTGTTCCGCTGATGTGGGACGCCCTGCGTTTCTTTCTCTGGACACGCAGGACAAAGATCGACGCCGTCATCGATCTGGAGCTTTTCTCACGGGTAACCGCTCTTCTGACCGGTTTTTCCGGAGCGCCCGCGAAAGTCGGGTTTCACGCGTTTTTTAACGAAGGCCTTTACCGCGGCGGTTTTCTCACCCACCGGGTCGCCTATAATCCCCATATTCACATCGCGGCGAACTTTGTCGCGCTTGTCCACGCGCTGATCGCGGAAAAAGAGGAAATTCCCTACTCCAAGACGAAGGTGTCCGCCGATGATCTCGTTCTGGCCAAAGCGGGGGTTTCCACCCGCGAGAAAGAAGAGGTGCTGGCGATCATCGGCGACTGCCGCGCGGGCTTCGACCCGCAAAAAGACAAAATCATCCTGATCAATCCCAACGCGAGCGAACTGCTGATACAGAGGCGCTGGCCGCCTGTCCATTACATCCGGCTGATGAAAATGATTCTGGAGAAATGCCCGAAGGCGCTGGTTTTGATTACCGGCGATCCCAGTGAACGACAGGAGGCGGATCAGTTGCAAAAACAGGTGGGCGGCGACCGGTGCGTTAATTTTGCCGGAAAAGTCCGGTTTGCGCAATTGCCTGCTCTGTACAGCGTCTCCGAGTTCATGGTGACTAACGACTCCGGTCCGGGGCATTTTTCCGCGGTCACCGATTTGCCGACCTTTGTGTTTTTCGGGCCGGAAACACCGGCGCTGTATGGATCGCTCGGCAATGCCACGCCGATTTACGCGGGGCTGGCCTGTTCCCCCTGCGTCAGCGCGGCCAATCACCGAAAGACCGCCTGCAGGGACAATGTCTGCCTGCAGGTGATTCAGCCCGAACAGGTGTTTGCGGCGATTTCCCCCCATCTGGAGCGCATCAATGCCCAAGGCTGAAAAATCCATCTTCTTCTTGATCCTGTTTTTTTCGCTGATTCGCCTGATCGCTGCGCCTTGCTTTGGCTTGGGGGTGGACGAGGCGCATTATGTTTTGTACGCCAAATACCTGGACTGGAGCTACCTGGACCATCCGCCTCTGGTGGGCTGGCTCCATGCGCCTTTTTACCATGTTTTCGGCACGAATGAATTTTTGGCCCGGCTGCCCGCCGTTTTGCTTTTTGCCGCCACCTCTTGGTGCTGCTACGCGCTGATGATGAAGATCACGAATTCCGTTCGCTGGTCTTCGTGGTCCGTTTTCGCGTTGAACTGTTCTTTCATGCTCAATGCTCTGGGCCTGATGCTTCTGCCGGATTCCATCCTGCTGTTGCTGGTTTTCCTGCTGATTTTTGCCGCGGAGCGCCTGGCGCGCCGTCAAAAGCCGGCGGATTTCATCATCCTGGGCATCCTTCTGGGCTTGATGGGCCTGGCCAAGTACACCGCCATTTTGTTCGTGCCGCCGCTCATCGTCTTCTTCCTTCTCAAAAAGCGATACGACATTCTTTTTTCACCGTATCTCTTTCTGGCGGCGGCCATCGCGCTGGCGCTGGTGTCGCCGGTGTTTTACTGGAACGCGACCCATGATTTCATCAGCTTCAAATATCAGGGGGGGCATGTGTTCGGATCGCTCGCGACCAGCTTTAAAAATATTCTGGAGTCGCTGGCGGCGCAGTTCGGCGCGTACAGCCCGTTTTTGTTTATCGTCGCCGTTTACGGTTTTTTCAAAGTTCTTCGGGACGACAACGACTACCTGCGCCTGTCCGTTTTATTCGGCGGGACCATCATGGTTTTTTTCCTGATTACGTCCGCGTATGAACGAACGCTTCCTCACTGGCCGTCCGCTTTTTACGCCCTGTTCATTCCGATCGGAACCTGGCGTCTGCTTGAATTGGGCGGAAAATGGCGAAAAAATTATCTGTATGCCGCCGTGGGAATCAGCTTCTTCGCCCTGATGCTGGCCTATGCGGAGCTGGGCGGAAAGTTCATTCCCTTTCCCGATTACAAGTCTCCTTTCCGGGACATTTACGGCTATCCCGAGATGGCGGCAAAGGCGGACGAAGTTTTGAAGCAGAACCCTTCCTCCCGTCCCGCGGCGATTGCCGTGACGAACTGGACCATGGGCAGCCGGGTCATGTACTACAGCCTGCCCTATGGACACGAGGTCTTTGTGATGGATGAAAGGCAGGATCAATTTGACGTCTGGCAGAAAAAATCCCCGCGGGGATATGACCTGCTGTTTCTGAATACGGAGTTTGAACAAATTGACGTGGGCGGCCTGAAATGCGATCAGGTCGATGCGGCGGGAAGACTGGATCTGACGCTCAACGGTTCAAAAGTGAACCGGGCGGAGTTTGTCTGGTGCCGCAATTATCAGGGAGTGAAGCCGTGAAAAAAAGATGGATCGCGATTGCGCTGATTGTTTCGGGCGCGGCTCTGGCCGGGGTCGCCTATGCCTTCTGGGACATTCCGCTGGTCCATTTTTGCCGCGGACTCGGCCGGCCCGTGCTGGATGCGACGGAATGGATCACCATGGCGGGAGAATCCAGATGGTATTTCATGATTTTTGTGCCGGTGCTACTGATCTTTTGGCTGATTGTAAAAAACAAAAAATGGACGATCCGAATGTTCTTCCTGCTCGTTTGCATTTCGGCTTCCGGATTGATCAATCTCCTTCTCAAGTGGATTGCCGGGAGAAACCGGCCGGTCAATCTTTTTGACCATGGATTATTCGGCTTTGATTTTTTTGAGACGGGTTATGCGGTGAATTCTTTTCCTTCGGGCCACTCGGTGACGGTTTTTTCCCTTGCGGCCGCCCTGACCATTCTGTTTCCGCGCTTCGGCGCCTGGGCTTTTATTCCGGCTGCGGTCATTGCCGCGAGCCGGGTGATGCTCACGTCTCACTACGTAAGCGATGTCATGGCCGGCGCGGTGGTGGGCGTGGTCTGCACGCTGGGGGTGAAGTACTTCTTTGACC
>CAZVGQ010000153.1:0-3733 GCA_964626775.1 uncultured Smithella sp.
GGCATTACCCCCAATTCTTCTCCGCTGCCGCATTTTGGCCGGCGATCCGGCCGAAGATCAGGCAATCGAGTGTCGCGCAGCTGCCGAGCCGCACCGCGCCGTGCACGCCGCCGGTCGCTTCTCCTGCCGCGTAAAGGCCGGGAATCGGTTTATCGGTCATCACGTCCAGCGCCTGGGCTTTGACATTGATGTTCAAACCGCCCATGCAGTGGTGAATCTTGGGCGTGAGCCTGAGCGCGTACCAGGGCCCGGGGCCCAGGGGCTTCTGGTTTTTCTGCAGGTACCGGCCCCATTCTTCATCTTTTCCGGCCGCGACGCCCTTGTTGAATTTTTCGATGGTTTCTTTCAACGGGTCGATCGGACAGTCATACGCCGCCGCCATCTGTTCCAGCGTATCATATTTTTTCACAACACCTCTTTCCATCAGAAGCGGCAAGGACTCGGCAATCAGCTTCTGGCCGATGGCAAAACCGTAGGCGTCCGTCACGGCGATGCACTTGTTGCCGACGCGGATGATGGCGTCGGCGCGGATTTTCCGGTCAGCCAGTTCATTGACGAACCGCTTGCCGGTCTTTGTGTCGATCCAGACACCGTACATGGCCGCGCACAGTTGCGCGAAGAAAGGCGAAAGCCCCATGCCTTTTTCATCCGGACTGCCCCACGGGCCAAGCTGAATCCAGGAGAGCTGAACGGGTGTGCAACCGATACGAAAGGCCTCGCGAAGAGCCTCCGCGGTCGCTCCCGGTTGATTGGTGCTGGGAAATTCCGCCGTCAGACGGGGATCCTGAATGGTGCGGAAGGAGACGTCGTTGCCGAAGCCGCCGTGGGCCAGCACTACCGCTTTCCGGGCTTTGATGTTTTTCAGCTTGCCGCTGTCAGGTTTCGGGAAGACATATTTTTCACGGATCTGAACGCCCTTGACCCGTCCGTCCGCATCGCGGTAAATCTGCGTCAGGTAGCTTTGAAGTTTCGGCTGAACGCCCAGTTCCCTGAGCTTGGCCAGCTGCTGCTGAACAATGGCCGAGCCGCTCTGGTTGTACGTGCTGTACATTCGGGGCACGGAATGCCCGCCTTCCTGAGAAAGCTTGTCTTTGTATTGGACACCCAGTTCATCGATCGTCCACTTAACGGTGGGCCAGGATTGTTCGGCCACCATTTTGGCGAGCTCAACGTGATTGAGATACAAACCGGCGGTCAGCATGTCTTTCAGCAGCAGTTCGGGCGAATCCTGAATGCCCTGTTCATTCTCTTTGGGGGAGCCGGCTGCCGAGACGACGCCGCCGTTGATGATGGAGTTGCCGCCGGGGGTGCGCATTTTCTCCAGCACGATCACGGATGCTCCCGCCTTCTTCGCTTCATAGGCGGCCGCGAGTCCCGCGAAGCCGCTGCCGATTACGACCACGTCATATGTTTCATCCCATTTTTTGGGCAGAGCGGCCGCCTCTGCGCTCCAGGGTGTCAAAGCCGCGCCGCCGGTTGCCAAGCCTGCGACGGCCGCCGTCGCTCCCGCCGTTTTCAAGAAGCCTCGACGGGTGAGTGTTTTTTTTGTTTCTTCCATATTTTTTCCTCCTGTTGCTTGTTGATCTTTTTTCACGCTTATCTTATCCGATACAGAGAAGGCATTCCCGCATGGGGCCGAAATATCTTCCCCACCTCTTTTTACTTTGTAGCAGGCAATGTGCCGCCGCCCATGAAAAACCGTCTGTCAGGCCTTGCTCTTTGAATGACGGATGGACAGTCATCAAAAGAAAGGGGGCAGATTCAAAGCCGAGCATTTCCGGAAGGGAGTGGCGCATAAGTGTTTTTTGTTTTTAGTATAGCACAAGGACCGAATGGCGACAACGTCCAAAATCGTAAGGGAAATCTTAAGGATAGGACGTATTCCCTTTCCAACAGGGGAAACGGGCCGGTGTCTTCCTGATGGAACTCAAAAGGGAAAAGCACCGGGCTGTTGCGTTTCTCAGGGATATTTGCCATTGACACATTTTATCCGGCGGGTGTATGAATTGACCGTGCAACCATTGCATTTCATCGCTTTTCATTGGATGACCGGGTAATCGAATCCGGCCAGACGACCGGTTTCAGGTCAGCATTCTTATTCCGGGTGAAGTTTTTTCAAAAAATATTCGGCAATGTAATCACACATGAAGGAGGAATGACATGAAAGAGGATGACGTTGAAAAAAAGTCGATCAGCAGGCGGAATTTTTTAAAAACAGCAGGCGGAGCAGCGGCTGTCGCCGGACTGGCCGCAAGCGGAATTCCCGTGACGGCTGGAAACGCCCAGGCGGCCGACGCGCTTCCCAAGAAATGGGACGATGCGGTTGACGTGGTCGTCATCGGCAGCGGATTTGCGGGCCTGGCCGCGGCCATTGAAGCCAAGGAAGCCGGGGCGTCGGTGGCCGTTTTTGAAAAAATGCCGATGCATGGCGGGAATTCCATTATCAACGGCGGCGTCATGGCGGTTGCCGGCTCTGATATGCAGGAAGCAAGAGGGATTAAAGACACCCCCGATTTGATGCTGGCAGATATGATGAAAGCGGGGCTTTATCTGAATTATCCGGAGTTGGCCAGGATGGTTGCTTATGAATCAAAGCCTGCCTACGACTGGTGTAAACAGCATCTCGGCGTCAAATTTACCGATCCCAAGATGTTGCTCCACATGGGCGGACATACGGTGGCAAGAAGTTGCCCTACTTCCATTTACAGCGGAGCTGAAATCGTCAATAAGGAGTTGGCAAAATTCAAAGAACTGGGTGGCCGTGTTTCCACCGGCACCTATATTGAAAAACTGATTCAAAACAGCAAAGGAAGAATTGTGGGGGTTCAGATTCGGAAGGGATATCGTTTCCCGAAAGCCGACAGTGGAAAGGTCCAATACATTAAGGCCAAAAAAGCTGTCGTTCTGGGGTCCGGCGGTTTTTCGCAGGATGTGGCGTTCAGAATGACGCAGGATCCCAAACTGGTTGCGGAAGTCAACTCCACCAATCAGCCGGGGGCGACCGCGGAAGTTCTCAAAGAAGCCTTGAGAGTCGGAGGCACTCCTGTCCAGATATCCTGGATTCAATCAGGCCCGTGGGCGAGCCCGGATGAAAAAGGATTTGGTCTTGCGCCTCACTTTGCGACCGGCCCGGTTTTTTCTTATGGGATCATGGTGGACCCGAAGACCGGTAAACGGTTCATCAGCGAACTGGCGGACCGCAAGATCCGGGCTGATGCGATCATTCGAATCGGCCATGCCGCCATTGGTATTTCCGATGATGAAGGCCAGAAATCCTGTGGAGGTCCTCCCGGCACCGTTGGGAAACTTGTGGAGCGTGGCGTCGTGAAAAAGTACGACACCCTCGAAGACTTAAGCAAAGCATACGATATCCCCTACGCGGATCTCAAGCAAAGTGTGGACAACTATAACGCCTATCTGAAGACCGGTGTGGATAAGGAATTCGGCCGATATATGCAGCCGGACGCCAAGCCGATTGAAAAGGCGCCCTTCTACGCGGTGCGTCTCTGGCCCAAGGTCCATCACACGATGGGCGGCGTCCAGATCAACACGGAAGCCAGGGTGATTGGTCTGGACGGCAAACCCATTGGTGGTTTGTTTGCTGCGGGAGAAGTGGCGGGAGGTATTCACGGGGCAGTGAGATTGGGGAGTTGCGCAGTCGTGGATTGCCTGGTATTTGGCCGCATCGCCGGCAAAAACGCGGCCAAAGAAAAAGCCTGGAGTTGAGGTTTTC
>CAZVGQ010000154.1:0-3727 GCA_964626775.1 uncultured Smithella sp.
TGTCCAAGAGCCTCGGCAACGTGGTCCGGCCGCTGGATCTGAAGGACAAGTACGGCCTGGACGCCTTTCGGTATTTCCTGCTGCGGGATATGGTGTTCGGCCTCGATTCCAATTTCTCTGAAGAGGCGTTTGTGGCCCGGCTCAACTCCGATCTGGCCAACGACCTGGGCAATCTGTTGAGCCGCTCCGTCACGATGGCCATTAAATACTGCGACGGAAAGATTCCCGCGCCGCCTGACGGGGCGCTGGAAGTGAGGCTTCCGGAGCTGGCGCAAAAGACCGTGGCGGAGGTGGAAGCCTGCTTTGCCGACATGGCGCTGCACAAGGCGCTCATGGCCGTCTGGGAACTTGTCGGCGCCGCCAACAAATACATCGTGGAAAACGAACCCTGGAATCTGGCCAAGGACCCGGCAAACCGCGAAAAACTCATTGCCATCATGTACCGGCTGCTGGAAGCCCTGCGCGCGGTGGCGATTCTGGTTTCCCCGTTCATGCCGCAGGCGTCCCAAAAAATCCTGCAAACCCTCGGACTGGATGCTCAGGAGGCCTGCGATCTGGGTGTCATCCGCGGCAACAAGCCCCTGCCTGCGGGCGCCGTCCTCGTTCGCGGCGAATCGCTTTTCCCGCGCGTCAGCGCCGAAAAGGAAGCGCTGCCGCCAAAGAAACCGGCCGTCGAACTCAAGCCGGAAATCGACTACGATGAATTTTCTAAAGTGGATTTGCGCGTGGCGAAGATTCTCTCGGCCGAAGCGGTCCCCAAATCCAACAAGCTGGTCAAGCTGCAAATTGACATTGGAGAAGAGCGGACGATTGTGGCGGGAATCGGCAAGGATTACAAACCGCAGGAGCTGGTCGGCAAATCCATCGTCATCGTGGCCAATCTGAAGCCGGCCAAATTGATGGGCGTCGAGTCGCACGGCATGCTGCTGGCGACGGATTCTCCGGAAGGATTGACGCTGATCGGGTTCGACCGCGAACCCAAAACGGGCGCGAAAGTGAGATAAAATGTAGGGAACGGTCGCGACCGTTCCCTACAATATAATTATTTAAACGTTGCCAGATATTTCAGAACCGCTTCTCTTTCCTCCGGCTTGACCTTCGCGCCTTTTTTGATCATCCTCTCCAGCGTCACTTCCCATTCGGCTGCGCTTTTTTTCGCGCTTTCGACCTTCTTAATGCCGTGGCAGGCCGAGCAGGCCTTATCCGCTATCGCCTTGCCCGGCGGCTGGGCAACCGCGAAGCCGGCCGACCACGCGCACAAAAAAATCCCGCTTGCCAAAATTGCAAATGTCTTCATTTTCCAGCCCCCTTTCCCTTTCATTCTTTTAACAAAGCTTCAATCACCGGCCTGTCAAAACCGGTCACCAGCCGGCCCTTGATAAAAAACATCGGCGTCGCGCGCACGCCGATTTTCGCGGATGCCTCCCGGTGCGCCTGAATCCATTCCTCGGCATCCTTATCGCTGCATAGATTCAACTGATCCTTCCCGTCCAGCTTCCCCGACAAAACTTTCCCGTATTCTTCGGCTTTGTCGGCGGCGCAGAAAATATGCCGGATTTTGTCCTCCGCATCCCCGGACAAAGGGTGGAAAAAGACATACAGGGTGACCTCCTTCTTGCGTCCGGCAAAAAACGCATAGGACTGGCGGCAATAATAGCAGTTCGGATCGATGAATTCCACGACGGAGGTTTTCCCTTCACCGATTTTCAGGGCCTTGTCGAGCGACAGGCCTGCTATTTTGGATGTCATTTTTTTCCCGGTACTCTCCTGCGTGAGATTGGTCCCGTCTTTGGCAATCATGCTGCCCACGAAAAGCATGTCGCCGTCCGGAAGATAATAATAAATCTGGCTGCCGTTATAGACTTCATAGACGCCCCTTGCGGAAGTTTGCGTCATCGTTTTGTAGGAATGCTGGGGAAAGCTTTTTTTAAACTGTTCTTCCGGCGATATCTTGTGCGCGGGCGGACATCCGGAAAAGAGCAGAAGCAGCACTCCCGCAAGCCATAATTTTTTCACGGAAAAACTCCTTTGCGTTATTTGTTTCGAATCAGATATTTCGGGTAGGCGGCAAGCAGGGCGCTGCGCACCAGGAACGCGGCCGGTTTGTCCCACTTTTCCGGGTTTTTTTGCAGGAAATCGGCAACGACTTTATACAGGGTGTCGGGTGTGACGCCGCCGGGCAAAGAGTAGTCGGAAACCGTAGCTTCGGCCACCCCCTGAACATATCCCATGTAGTTTCCAGCCAGCAGGTAATCCACTTTGGCATAGTCCTGCTCGGCTTTTAAATAGGACTTCATTCCATCGACAAGATCATGACCGCTCATGGCCTGTGCGGAATGGCCGCCAAGAACCAGCACGATCAACAACAAGGCAACGGATAGTTTTTTCATAGAGACATCCTGTTTGATTCTTTTCTTTCACGTTCACATGCGCCGGTCGGAATGTCGCATAATCTTCCTCATCCGTCAACAGCGCTTATGGAATGCCATCGATACGTTTTTGAAAATCGTCCGGTCGGTGCGGACTGTCCGCGCTCCCGGCCTCTTAAAACCGGTAGTGGAGTTCCAGCATGTGAAAATCCGCCCCCGTCGTGTGATGTCCATAGAGGGCCGCATCGGAATAATGCAGAAACCGGTAGCCGACGCCGAATCCTCTGAAAACCGGCACGCTAAAGCCCGCAGTCAGAGCAAACTGAAAGTATCCGCCATAGTCCTGATCCCCGAAGCGGTACCTGCTGAGCAGGGCCGGGCCCGCCCCCATATCCAGGCTGAACCTTCCGTCTTTGCTGCCGAAAGCCAAAAGGGGTATCAGCGAAACGGCCAGCGCGGTTTCTCCGGCTCCGTATAAAACGCCGGCGCTGGCCATCAGCCTCAGCTCGCCTCCCCAACCGGATTGGGAATACCATCCCCAGGGCAGCCGGAACTGCGCCGCCGCGTCATATTCCTGAAATTCTTCCGTCGCCGTGCCACCCAAAACATCCAAGCCCGAAAAGCGGCCCCGAATGCTGATGTTCAACAGGTTCGACCGAAGAACCCCAGTCTTTTTCACTGATTCCACAGTGGCGCCGCTGACTTCAGGATCAGCGGCGGCAATACCCGGATTAACCGCAACCGGTTGCACGGATTGCCCTTCTTTAGGCTCCGGTTGAGACGAAGCCTCACCGGCATGGGACAGGGCCGGAGCGAATCCAATCATGAGCAAGAAGGCGCAGGTGAAAAAAAACAAGCAAAAAATACGGGGAAGAGCCGGAGACTTTTTTCTCCTGATGCGTTCTTCCCGCGTGAAAAAGTGCTTCCCCTGCTCCTGCCGTCTGACCCGGCAGATTCTGAAAAAGTTGGTCATCCCGCCTCCCGGCCGTAGGACTTCACACGCCAACCGTTGATCGTCTTCCTAGCACCCATTGTCCCTGGCCTATCACCCCTGTAGGGAACGGTCGCGACCGTTCCCTACCTTTTACCATCCACTATCCACCATTCACAATCAACAAGGCCCCTATTATTCCTGTTTTTTCTATATCATAAAACTCCAGCCCGGCAAAAGTATTCGCCGGGCTTGACTTTTGCGTAAAGTCCTGCTGAATTGTCGGCCATGAATCCCTGTCCTTCTGATGCGGCAAACCAGAAAATCCGCACGGCTTTCATTCTGGGCGCGGGGTTGGGCACCAGGCTCCGACCGCTCACGGAACACGTGCCCAAGCCGCTGCTGCCGGTTGGCGGACGCCCGATCA
>CAZVGQ010000155.1:0-3727 GCA_964626775.1 uncultured Smithella sp.
TCGTCCTCACCCTGGGTTTTGACCCGATCTGGTTCGGGGTGATCATCGTCGTCGTTTCGGGGATGGGCGTCATCACGCCGCCCGTCGGCATCAATGCCTACGTGGTGGCCGGCGTGGCCCGCGACGTGCCTTTGCATGTCATCTTTAAAGGAACGCTGCACATGCTCTACGCGATGATCGCGCTGGCGATTGCCCTGATCCTCTTTCCGCAACTGTCCACTTTCCTTCCGCAAATGCTGAGATAGAGAGACAGGGTAAAGGCTGAAGGCTGAAGACCAAAGGTAAAAGATTCAGAGATTTCAGTTTCACCGTGCAACAGCTGTTATGAGATGCAAAACACAAAAAAGCCCCACCGGAAAGGTGGGGCTTTTTTGTTGAAGTCTCTAGGATACTAGGCGAAGTCGCCGGGGGGAATAACGGACTTGCCGGATTTCGCCTTGGCGGCATTCAGACGGTTGCGCAGCATGTCCATGATGGCGTGGAATTCGTCGGGAATGTTTTCCTCCTCACGGTAAGCCTTTTCCACGCGGTCCAGTTTCTCGAGGAATTTGTCCACCCGGACGGAAAACAGCTTGTCGTACATCTCGCGCGAAATTTTTCTGCCGAAAATCTGAACAAACAGCTTGGCGATGTCGTCATAATGCGGAATGTAGCCGACCGGCGTTTCGATCGCCTTGTACTCGCCGTGCACCCGGCCTTCCATCCACATGAGCCAGACCTTCTTGTCCACCTTTTCGTTCAGGAATTTGCCGTCTTCCTTCAGGAAGTAGTTGGTGGCGAAAACCAGCGGTTTGACAATCAGGCGGTTGCCGAACTTCAGATGGTTGGAAAGATACTTCCCCAGCGGAACCACCAGGAAATCCAGGTTGGCCATGGGAGACAGTTCCCGAACGCCGACGGCGCCGATTGTCGCGGCGGTCGTTTCCGATTCCAGCGACGCGCCGATAAACATGCCGTGTGCCCAGTCAAAGCTCTGGTACACGGGCATGGAGGTATCGGAATCGCGTCCGCCGTAAATGATGCCGCTCACGGGGACGCCTTCCGGATCGTAGAGTTTGGGGTCCACGTTTTTCAGTTCGTTGAGGCGAATTGTGTAACGCGCGTTCTTGTGGGCCAGCAGAATGTCGTTGCCCTTCTCATCCTTCTTGCCTTTTTTCCACTCGCCGGAAAAATTGTAGCCCTCCTCCGGAAGAATCTGTCCCATCCCCAGCCAGTAGGGCTTGTCGTCTTTCACAAGGACGTTGGAAAAGATGAGTTCGCGCGGCGTCGTCAGCGCTTCGTAAATAACCGGATCGTCAATGGGATTGACGTCTTCGATGATGCCGAAGATGCCCTGCTCGATGTTGACCGCATACGCCCGGCCGTCTTCAGCGTGTCGGATGTAGGCGATGTCGTCTCCGACAATCTGCTGGCCCGGCACCATGGCCGTGGAGGTCTTGCCGCAGGCGCTGGGAAACGCGCCGGTAAAGTAGGTCACGCGCTTCTTGCCTTCCGGCTTAATGCCCATGATGAACATGTGCTCGGTAAGCCAGTCCTCCTTGTTGGCCTTGTAGATCGCCAGACGAAGCGCCAGCTTTTTCAACCCGACACTGTTGCCCGCATACTGATTGTTGACGGTCAAAACCTTTTTCCCGATCACATCGATATAAATTCTGCGGTCCTTGATGTTTTTGGTGTTGCCGCGCTCGTCAAGTTCGCCCGCTGAATGGACCAGATAGAAGAAATCATCCGATCCGGAAAGTGTTTTAAAGTGTTCATACCCGACGCGGTACAGCAGATCTTCGCTGTGGGAGACGTAGGCGGAATCGGTGATCTGCAGGGCGGCAATGGAAAAGCGGGAGTGGAGCGGCCCCAGGCAGAAGAACCGGACAAAACATTCCTTGCCCTTCATGATGCCGTCCATGATGCCGCGAACTTCCGCAAGGCCTTCGTCCCGGTCTTTCACGTCAATCATTTTGGACACCTTCATATCCGGCGTCACGAGCAGACAGGTATTTTTCTTGTCGCGACCCTGATCGTAAATGCTGTCGAAATGAACCGTGTGCCCGGGCATGGCCAGCTTCTTTTCTTCGCCCAGATCCAGGGCTATCTGACGGATATAGCCGATGTCCGTAAAGCTGTCCGTGATCACGGAAACTTTTGCCGGCTTGCACAGCGTTACGTATTCCTCGACGATTTTTTCCACGTGGGGATTGTTGAGGGCTTTGATCTTCTGAAGATTCTCTTCACTCAATACGGCTTTATCGATGTTCAATTTCTTTTCTCCTTGAATTGAATTTTTTCTCGCCCGTTTTTTCACACAATACCGCGTAGTGATTTGAGGATTGAAGTAAATATCACCGGCATCCTGAAGACTACGGCAGGCGGATGGATAACTCCTTTAGCGAACGGACTCTAAAGGAAAATCCTATAAAAATCAATCGATTTTTACACGGCGTCCGTTGACGGGCACCGATGAATCCGGATTGAAAAAAGAGCCCTCGGGAGCAAGGAATCGTCTCTGAAATGTAGGCGAACCGGCCGGTCCACGATTTGCGGAGGCGGCCCGGCCGCCTGCCCTGTAACAAGCTCGATGGATCTATCTTCCGCCTCTGTCCGGCCGGTCCTTGCCCGGTCCACCCTTGGGGCCGGGGCCACCCCCTCTTGGCGGTCCGCCGTAACTGTCCCGGTACTTTTTCTGCTGTCCAGGCGGCCGCCGGTCCATTCCTTTCACGCCCCAGTGATTATCTTTTTCCCAGTATCGGTTCTTTTTCCAGCTGCGCCAGTTTTTCCTGGCGTCGTTGTAGGGGATGCGTCGCTGATCCCACTCATAGCCTTTCCACCGGCGGTCCCGATAATCTTTTTTCCATCCCGGCGGCACCTCCCGGTAGAAGGAGGGCACCTGATTGTAATAGCTCCAGCCCCTGTCATAGGAGCGGGATCTGTACCAGCGACCTTCCCACGGCCGCCACCACCAGCCACCGTAAAAGAAAATGTCGGCATCGACGTCGGGAACCGCATAAACATATGTTTCCGGGATCACGACCACCTCCGGCGGTGCCGGAAAAACAATCGGCGGCGGAAGGGGAATGTTGATTCCGATCTTGACATCCACATCCACGTCCGCCACTGCTGAAACCGGCGCCAAAAGAATCAGCGCCAGGAAAATCATCCTGAAAAAAAACTTCTTCATGGAGCCTTCTCCTTTCCGCACGAAGCCGCGCCTCCGGTCGCCGGTAAAGCGACTCGGTGCACAGGTTGAACCTACCGCTTTGCAGGCACGATTTCCAGCCAATAGTCATCCGGGTCGTTGATGAAGTAAATCCCCATCGCCCGGTTCTCAAAGCAGATACATCCCATTTTTTCATGAAGCGCATGCGCTGCGGCAAAGTCGTCCACGCGGAAGGCCAGATGAAATTCATTGTCCCCCAGACTGTAGGGATCCGTTCGCTCTCTCATCCAGGTCAGCTCCAGTTGATGCGGTGTCTGGCCGTCGCCGAGATACACCAGAATAAAACTGCCGTCCGGCGGTTCATAGCGGCGCACTTCCTTCAGTCCAAGCGCCTCCCGGTAAAAGGCCAGACTTTTTTCCAGATTCAGCACATTGAAATTGTTGTGGGCAAAAGTAAATTGCATATTCTGATCCTCTCCACGCTGTTTTTCCGCGGGCGGACAACAGGGCGCGCCTACAGGCAATCCTTCATCATCAATTCCACCAGCTCCGGCGAGATGTCCCGGTTCTCGCCCA
>CAZVGQ010000156.1:0-3724 GCA_964626775.1 uncultured Smithella sp.
CGAAATTGACGTCCCAGAGATATTTTACCTTTACATCGGCCGCAAAAGGAGCTCCACCGCTGGTTCCGCTAACTTCATCGGTGAAATTGCTGAAATTGCAGCTTCCCTGCATAAAGGCGCCGACGCCGAACGTGGAATTGACCGGATAAAACGCCCGGGCGCCCAGCGTCCCGAAAAACTTCCAGTTTTCTTCAAAAGAGTCCCGGGAAACCGTGGTCAGGAGCGAAGAAGAGCGAAACGCGTCCGATATTTGCAAATCGGAAATGCCGATGCGCCCATAAATCTCCCAGCGGCCGGAGGAGCCGTACGCCGCCTGGGAATAGATCTGGTGCTGGCGAATCCCATGGTCCATGTCGCCTTTTAGTGTATCTTCCGCATACCGGTAGCCGATGGCGGTGTTCACGCCGCCGGTTTTTTTGGACATCGTCTGCAGCGGCCCGAACATTCCGCCCGCGAGCGCGGAAGAACAAAGAGGAAGAACCATCAGGGCTATCGTGAAAAGAATGATTTTTCTCGTAGGGTTTCTCCTTTTCTGCGGTCTCAGTTGACCGGCGCTTGGGTCGCCTCACTTTTCCAATTGCGGAAAAAGAGCGATCTTGCCCTGCGCGCCTGGACTTCCTTCATGCGATACTGAATGTAGCCGTTGCGAATGGCAATGTAAGGGTCGATGGCCGCCTCGATCACCGCTTCGTAATCCCCGAGGCTCAACGAGGCGTTGTTGATCATTTTGAAGGGTCTTTTGCCCAGGCTGGTGTACCAGGGGGTGAAGTAGGAAAGCGGATCCAGAACATACTCGCCCGCGATGTCCACACTGTCCCGGGGGCTCGACGGGCCGAGGAACGGCCAGACGATGTAAAAGCCGTGGCCCACGCCGTACATTCCCAGCGTCTGCCCGAAGTCGGTGTTCTGTTTTTGCAGTTCGATGCCTCGATTGGAGGAGGGATCCAAAAGCCCCCCGATGCCCCACACCGTGTTGATTGCAAAGCGCCCCGCTTCCGAGCCGGCGCCGGTCAAATCGGCCTGCAGCAGACAATTGACGAAGCGGATGGGAAACAGAAGGTGGTAATAGAAATTTTTAACGCTGATCCGGGCCGGCTCCGGAACCACCGCTTTGTACCCCCGGGCTACCGGTTTGAGCAGCCAGAAATACAACCGGTCGTTGAACCGGTGCATGATCCGGTTGACCGGTTCGATCGGATCGGCGATGGTGACGCGCTCTTCCGCAAAAGGTTCGTCGTCGTAGTCCTGATCCTCATCATCTTTGTATTCATCCTGAAAAGCGTCGTCCGGACGGCCCGGCAGCGCCTCCTCCTTGCGGGCAGTCGCATCCTCCCCGGCCGACGGAGCCCCCGCGCGGGCGTAATCCTTTCTTTTCCCATTGCCCATGGCCCATGGTCCATCATCTATCGCCGGGGTCTCCACGCGCACAGGACCCGGATTTTTTCCATGGCCCATAGCCCATTGCTCCTCGCCCACTACCCCTCGCCCATCGCTTGTCGCCGGCGCCTCCGCGCGCGCGGAATTCGGGGCCAGACAGCCGAAGAAGCCGCCCGCCGCGGATAAGAGGACGACCAGGACAAGAACGGGCAGACGATATTTCATGATCCGCTTATTAATGGGTTTTCACCTTTTTGCGCAGGGTTTCCAGGAGTTGCTCCGGCGTACCGGAGGCCAGAATTTCATTAAACTGGGTGCGGTAGTTCTGCACCAGGCTCACATTTTCCACGACCACATCGTAAACCTTCCACTTGCCGTTTTTTAAAATCATCCGGTAGTAAATGGGAACTTCCTTGGAGGAGGTGATCACCTTGGACTGAATCTCCGCCTTGTCGTCCGCGATCATCGATTCCTTGTAGAAAACAATCTTTTCGTTGGAATATTCGAGAATTCTGTCCAGATAGGTCTTCTCCAGCACCTGTTCAAAAAGATCGACAAATTCTCTGCGCTGCTCCGGGGTAAACTTGTTCCAGTTGCGGGTCAGCGTGCGCCGGGAAAATTCCATCTCGTCAAACATGTCTTTATAGATGACGCGGAGTTTTTCCGTCTTGAGAGATTTTGCCGTCGGGCTTTTCAGTTTTGGATCACGCAGCACATCCAGTACGCGGTTGACCGTGTCTTCCACGGCGCTCATCGGCGCTCCTGCGTATACCGGCAAGGACATCAGAAGCATCAGGGCCAGGGCGCACCCCATCAGCCGTTTTTTCAGGTTCCGGTTTTCCATTTATTTCTTTTCCTTTTCTTTATTTTGATCTTTGCCCTGGTCCTTCTTCACGTCGCCAAAGGCATATTTGCTGATCAGCGATTCAATGTCCAAAGCGGCCTGCGTGTCCGTGATGACCCCGTTGGGCCCAAGCAGGTCCCCTCCTCCGCCCGGATCAATGCTCAGATACTTGTCGCCGATGAGGCCTTCCGTCTTGATGGAAGCGATGGCGTCATCATAAATCCTGATGTCCTTTTTGATCCGGATTTCCACGACGGCCTTGAGATCTTCCTGATCCATCGAAATGCGCTCCACGCGCCCGACGTCGATCCCCAGCACGTTGACCGGATTGCCCGCTTTCAGGCCCGTGACGGTTGTGAATTTGGCGATGAGCGGATAGGTATCTCCGCTGAACCAGTTCAATTTTCCAAGCTTGACGGTCATGTATCCTACGCAGATCAGTCCGCAAACAACAAAGATACCGACCATGGTTTCCATCTTGTACTTTCTCATCGGTTCATTCCCCCGGGGCGCATTGCAATCGCCCGATTTCTTTTTGTTTCGATCTCGCCTGCTCAAGCAGGGCGTCGATATCGGTCCTGGATTGGCCTTCGGCCGCGCCGGCCAGGATCGTCAATTCCACGGCGCCCCCCAGCGCAAATTTGCAGGCCCCTTCCTCCAGAGAGGGAACCGCCTGCCTGTTAAAATCCACGATGAACTCTTCCATGATTCTTTCCGTTTCCGCAAGGCTGGAATAGGGAAGCACGGTCAGAATCTCGTTGGTGGCGCGCCTTGTGGAAATCCCCCCGATGGCGCCGAAATGCCGGTCGATAAACAACCCCATATTCCGCAGGATCTCCTGCGCCGCGTCATGGCCGATTTGCGAGACGATCGCATCGAGCTGTCTGAGGCTGAAAATCACCAGACAGAAGGTTTCTCCGCCCTTTCTTCTGAGCTGCAAATGGTTCAGCAGTTCAAACTGCCGCTTGGAGTAAAGGCCGGTCAATTCCTTCTGCAGGCCTTCCAGAGAGTTGATGACTTCGTCCATGAACGGGTGGTTGAAATTTTCCAGCTCCTCCGGCGTGCCCTGAAAAACAATCCGGTGATCATACAGGGCCAGAATGCGATTGGAAATAAAATACACGTCCGGAATTTCATGGCTGACCAGAACCGCGGTGAAATTCAGTTTTCTCTGGTTCTGGGCGATCATGCTCAAAATGGCGTTTTTCCGGACGGGATCCTGCCCGGTGGTCGGCTCGTCAAACAGAACAATTCGTGGATCCGTGATCAGAGCGCGCGCCAGCGCGGCTCTTTTCTGCATGCCCCCGGACAGCTCCGACGGATATTTGGATGCCGCTTCCGTCAGCTCCGTCTGCTTCATGCGGGTCAGCACTTTGCGATGGATCTCCGTTTTTTTCATACGGGTCGTCTCACGAAGCGGCAGCGCGATATTGTCGTATACTGTCATGGAATCGAACAGGGCGTTGCCCTGAAACATATAGCTGATCTGGCCGAAGGACCCCG
>CAZVGQ010000157.1:0-1773 GCA_964626775.1 uncultured Smithella sp.
CGCTTAATGCTGGTATGAACATGCCAGCATTAAGAAAATTTATTTTAAGGATGGTTACCTATGTTAAACCCCAACTTTAGTTCCGGCCCCTGCAGCAAAAGGCCAGCGTGGACAATTGACGCCCTGAAAGACGCGCCGGTCGGGCGCTCACACCGCTCCGCACTGGGAAAAGAAAGAATTGTCAAAGCCATTAACGAAACAAGAAAAGTATTAAATATTCCGGAAGATTACCTTGTGGGCATTCTGCCGGCTTCCGATACCGGCGCGTTTGAATGCGCCATGTGGTCGGTTCTGGGCCCCAAACCGGTTACCGTACTGGTCTGGGAAAGCTTCTCCAACGGCTGGGCAACGGATGTGAACAAGCAGCTCAAACTCAATCCCACCATTATCAAGGCGGACTACGGCAAGATTCCGGATTTGTCCAAAGTGGACTGGAAAGGCGACGTTGTCTTTGTATCCAACGGGACCACCAGCGGCGTGCGAATTCCCAATTGGGACTGGATTCCCGCCGACCGCGAAGGGCTCTCTCTTTGCGACGCCACCAGCTACGCTTTTGCCAATGACATCGACTGGAGCAAGATCGACGTCCTGACGTACTCCTGGCAGAAATGCCTGGGCGGCGAAGCCGCACACGGCATGATGATCCTGAGCCCCAGAGCGGTCGCCCGCATTGAATCCTACAATCCACCCTGGCCGATGCCGAAAATCTTCCGCCTGAAGAAAGACGGCAAAATCAACAAGACCATCTTTGACGGCGACGTCATCAATACGCCTTCCATGATCTGCGTGGAAGATTATCTGGACGCCCTGGACTGGGCCGGAAAAATCGGCATCGACGGACTCGTGCGGCGAAGCAAGGACAATCTGAAAATCGTTGAAGACTGGGTCGCCAAAACCGACTGGATTGAGTTTCTGGCCTCGGATCCGACCGTCCGCTCCAACACCTCCGTGTGTCTGTCCGTCACGCATCCCAAAGTGGCCTCGATGGACCCGGACGCGAAAAGCAAGTTCCTCAAAAGCGTCGCGTCGGAGCTGAGCAAGAAAAACATCGCGCACGACATCAATTCCTACAAGGAAGCGCCGGCCGGCTATCGTTTCTGGTGCGGCCCGACCATCGAAGCGGCGGACCTTAAAGTCGCGCTGGCCGAGCTGGAAAAAGTCTTCAACGAAAAGGTCAAAAGCCTGTAGCATAAGGCTTTTGCGGGATACGCTATGAAACGAGTATTAGTCAGCGATTCCATGGCGCCTGAAGTCGCGGCCATTCTGGGCAACACGCCGGGCATCAAGGTGGATGTCAAACCCGGCATGAAGCCCGATGAGTTAAAAGCCGTCATTAAGGACTACGACGCCCTGATCGTTCGTTCGGCAACCAAAGTCACGGCCGAGATCATCGAGGCGGCCGCAAAACTTTCCGCCATCGGCCGGGCCGGAGCGGGTGTCGATAACATCGACATTCCCGCAGCCAGCAAACGCGGCATTGTCGTCATGAACACACCCGGCGGCAACACCGTCACCACCGCGGAGCACGCCATTGCCATGATGCTGTCCCTGGCGCGCAGGATTCCGCAGGCCACCGCCTCGATGAAGGCGGGCCGCTGGGAAAAAAGCAGGTTCATGGGCAATGAATACTGCAACAAAACCCTGGGCGTCATCGGCCTGGGCAGAGTCGGCGCCGTCGTGGCGGACCGCGCCATCGGTCTGAAAATGAACGTCATCGCCCACGATCCGTTCATTGCTCCGGAAGTCGCCGAACAGATGGGCGTGAAAATGGTC
>CAZVGQ010000157.1:1873-3708 GCA_964626775.1 uncultured Smithella sp.
CCGATTTTGACCGAAACCGTCAATTACATCAACGCGCCGGTCATCGCCAGGGAAAGAGGCATTCGAATCATTGAAGTGAAAAGCTCGGAAACCAAAGACTACACCAACCTGATTGCCCTGACCGTCAGGACATCCAAAGAAACCAGCCGGACGTCGGGCGCCGTCTTCGGCAAAAATGATCCGAGAATCGTCCGGATCAACGAGTTTTCCGTGGAAATCTCTCCCGAAGGCTACATCCTGGCCGTCTCCAATGAGGACCTGCCGGGCGTGATCGGCAATCTGGGAACGACGCTGGGTAATCATAAAGTCAATATTGCCCGTCTCCATCTGAGCCGGGATGCTCAGTCGAAGAAAGCGCTGGTCGTTCTGAACACGGATTCCCCGGTTGGATCGGACGTCCTGGTCAAATTACGGAAACTGCCTCATGTCGTTTCCATCACACCGATAAAGATGTAAGAAAGAAAATAACTCATGGCCAATGTTGCGGTTGTAGGCACCCAGTGGGGGGACGAAGGAAAAGGAAAGATTGTTGATCTTTACACACTTGAGGCGGACGTCGTCGCCCGCTTCCAGGGCGGCAACAACGCCGGGCACACGCTCGTGGTGAAAGGCCGGACCACCATTCTCCATCTGATTCCCTCGGGCATTCTGCATGATCATAAAATCTGCATCATCGGCAACGGGGTAGTCTTCGACCCGAAGGTTTTTCTTCAGGAGCTGAAGGAGCTAAACGAAGGGGGTCTTTTCCCCTCTTCCACCAGGCTGTACGTCAGCGAAAAGACGCACGTCATCATGCCCTATCACCGCAGCCTGGATCAGGCGCGCGAGGCCCGCAACACCGGCAAAAAAATCGGCACGACCGGCCGCGGCATCGGCCCGGCTTACGAAGACAAGGTCGCCCGCACGGGCGTCCGCGTGGGCGACCTCTATGAAACCGGGCTGCTCCTCGAAAAAGTACGCCACAGTCTGGAAGAAAAAAACTTTCTGTTCAAGAATTTTTTCGGCGTGGAGCCGCTGGATCCCCAGGCCGTTGCGGATGAGTACCTGGAGTACGCGGAAAAAATCAGGCCGTATGTCGCCGATACGTCCCTGATTCTGGCCGGGGAAATCCAAAAGGGAAAGAAGATCCTGTTTGAAGGCGCCCAGGGATGTCATCTGGATGTCGATCACGGCACCTATCCCTATGTCACCTCTTCCAACACCGTCTCCGGAAACGCCGCCTGCGGAAGCGGCGTCGGCCCCGGCGCCATTTCGAGAGTGGTGGGAATCTGCAAAGCCTATACGACGCGAGTGGGAGAAGGCCCCTTCCCGACGGAGCTGAAAGACGCAATCGGAGATCATCTGCAGAAAGTCGGACAGGAATTCGGCGCGACCACCGGTCGCAAGCGCCGGTGCGGCTGGCTGGACATGGTCCTGGTGCGCCAGGCCGTCCGGGTCTCCGGCATTTCCACGCTGGCCATTACCAAACTGGATGTGCTGACGGGGCTTCCCAAAATCAAAATCTGCGTCGGTTACAAAACCGCCGGGGGCGAATGCCGCGAAGCGGTCCCCGCCAGCCTGAAGATGTTTTCAACCTGTGAGCCGGTTTACGAAGAATTCGACGGCTGGACGGAAAACATCGCAAGCGCGCAGAACATCAACGAACTCCCCGTAAACGCTCGGAAATACATCCAGCGCCTGAAAGAATTATCCGGCGCCGGCATCGCTCTGGTTTCCGTGGGCGCGGGCCGCGACGAGACCATTCAACTGGAAAATCCTTTCGAAAATTGAAAACATCCAGTTTCTTCTTGACAGGCCCCCGATGAGTTGCTAGAGAGCCTTGTTCTTTTAAAAAC
>CAZVGQ010000158.1:0-3693 GCA_964626775.1 uncultured Smithella sp.
TCCGGTCGGACCTGCCTTATTTCAATGCCGTCATGGTGGTGACCTCCCGGGGCATTATGGAAGCCACGGACATTACGACCGGCGAATTTGCGCCGCTCAAGCCCGTGCCCGGAGCGGACGCTCTTTTGATCATTCGCAAAATCAAGGAAGAGCTGAAATTCGATTAAATCAAAGGATGGTTTTGAAGCATTGAAGAGGCGGGAAGGGGTTTGTCCCGCCTCAAACTTTAATGGAGACAGGCGGCCGTAAAATGACCGTCTAAAAGGGCGCAGACCCTTTTCGATGATCCATAGACAGGAGAGAAATATTTTCATGGCGATGAAAGAGTTGGGCAAGGCGTTTGAACCGGCCGATGCCGAAAAAAGACTGTACGACTACTGGCTGAAGAATAAGTTTTTTGCCGCAAAGGACAAATCCGAATCTCCCGCGTTTTCCATTGTCATTCCGCCTCCCAATGTGACCGGAATGCTGCACATGGGCCATGCGCTCAACAATACCCTTCAGGACATTATCATCCGCTTCAAGAGAATGCAGGGACACAACACCCTGTGGATGCCGGGAATGGACCACGCGGGCATTGCCACGCAAAACGTGGTGGAGCAGCAGTTGCGCAAGGAGGGGCTCTCCCGGCACGATCTCGGCCGCGAAAAATTTATCGCCCGGGTCTGGGAATGGAAGGAAAAATACGGCGGCGTCATCATCAATCAGCTCAAAAGGCTTGGCTGCTCCTGCGACTGGGACCGTGAACGCTTTACCATGGATGAGGGTCTCTCCCAGGCGGTCCGGGAGGTTTTTGTCCGGCTTTACAACGAAGATATGATTTATCAGGGCGACTATATCGTCAACTGGTGTCCGCGCTGTCACACCGCCATTTCCGATCTGGAAGTGGAATTCAAGGCCGACCAGAGCAATCTGTGGAACATCCGCTACCCGTTTGCCGACGGAACGGGCGAAATCGTTGTCGCCACGACGCGGCCGGAAACCATGCTGGGCGACACCGCCGTGGCGGTGCACCCCGATGACCCGCGCTACAGGGACAAGATCGGAAAAAAAGTCATTCTGCCTTTGATGAACAAGGAAATTCCGATCATCGCCGACGATTACGTGACGATGGATTTCGGCTCCGGCGCCGTGAAGATCACCCCCGGTTCCGACCCCAACGATTTTGCCATGGCCCAGCGCCACAACCTGGAGATTATCTCGGTCATCGACGGAGAGGGCATCATCAATGAATACGGTGGAACGTACAAGGGACAGGACCGCTACGAGGCGCGCGCCAACGTCATCGCCGATCTGGAAAAGGGCGGCTATATGGTCGGCACCGAGCCTTACGCGCATAACGTCGGCCAGTGCTACCGCTGCAAAACGGACATCGAGCCGATGGTGTCCAAACAGTGGTTTGTCAAAATCAAACCGCTGGCCGCCAAAGCCATTGCCGCCGTCACGAAAAAGAAAACGCGCATTGTGCCCGCCTCCTGGGAGGCCACGTATTTTGACTGGATGAACAATATCCGCGATTGGTGCATCTCGCGGCAGTTGTGGTGGGGGCACCGCATTCCGGTCTGGTATTGCGGCGGCTGCGGCAAAGTGATCGTCTCGACGGTCGATCCCGACAAGTGTCCGATTTGCGACGGAACGTCGTTGAAACAAGACGAAGATGTTCTGGATACCTGGTTCAGCTCCGCTTTGTGGCCGTTTACGACGCTGGGCTGGCCCAAGCGAACGCAGGCCCTCAAAACATTTTATCCGACCTCTCTGCTCATCACCGGATTCGACATTCTCTTTTTCTGGGTGGCCCGCATGATGATGATGGGCCTTTATGTGATGAAGGATGTGCCGTTTAAAGACGTCTATCTTCACGCGCTGGTGCGCGATGAAAAAGGCGACAAGATGAGCAAATCCTCGGGAAACAGCATCGACCCGCTCGTAATGATCGACCGGTACGGCACGGACGCGTTCCGCTTTACGCTGGCGGCCTATACCGCACAGGGGCGCGATGTCCGCATGTCGCCGGAGCGCATCGAAGGCTACAAATTTTTTGTCAATAAAATCTGGAACGCCGCCAAACTGACGCTTTCCAATCTGGCGGATTACGATGAAAACGCCTCCGGAAGCGCGCCCGACGCGCTGCCGGAAAAATGGATCAAGGCAAAACTCAACGAGACCATAGAGGAGGTGACCCGAAGCCTCGACGAATACCGTTTCAACGACGCGGCGGCTTCCGTCTATAATTTCATCTGGCATGAATACTGTGACTGGTATCTGGAAGTGAGCAAACCCGCGCTGTACGGAAAAATCAGCCCCGAGCGGAAACTGGCCACCCAGCGGACCCTGAAAGAGGTTTTCGGCGCCATGATGCAGCTCCTGCATCCCTTCATGCCGTTCGTCACCGAAGAACTCTGGCAGGCGCTCTCCGGGAGCGATGAAAACTCCATTATGGTCAGCCGGTTTCCGGCTGTTCGGGAAGAATGGAACGAGAAGGAAGCCGAAAAAGAAATGGAAATGCTCATGGACATCATCACGTCCGTTCGCAACATTCGGGGGGAAATGCGCATTCCGCCTTCCGTGAAGCTGAAAGTGCTGATTTCCGCGGCGGACGAGGCCACCAGAGCCTCCGTGGAGAACGGGGCGGGCTACATCGTCAACCTGGCCACTCTTGAATCCCTGACGGTCGAAGTGAATCTGGTCGAGCCCAAAGGCGTGGCCACCGGCGTGATCGGGTCGACGAAGATTTTTGTTCCCCTGGCCGGTATCGTGGATATTGCCGGAGAAAAAGCGCGTCTGGAAAAAGAACTGGCCAAAGTATCCAAAGATCTCGAGCAGAGTTCGCGGAAACTGGCCAACCATGATTTCCGCGACAAGGCAGCGCCGGAGATCATTGAAAAGGAAGAAGGCAAACTGAAGAGTTTTCAGGAAAAGTTTGCCGCCCTGGAAGGCGCGTTAAAGAAATTGAAAGAGATGAACATGTAGGGAACGGTTTGAAACCGTTCCCTACGGTGTCGCGTTTGTTGAAATGTAAGGTGAAAATGATCGATTCCCGAATTCAAAAAATCATCAGGGCCGCCCTGGCCGAGGACATCGGCACGGGCGACATCACCACGCAGGCCACCGTCAGTCCGAAAAAGAAGGGCCTGGCGGTTGCGGTGGCCAAAGAGAATTTTGTTGTTGCGGGTCTGGAGGTTTTTGAAGCGGCGTTCCAATGTCTGGATCCGGACATTATTGTCAGGAAAGTGGTCGCCGACGGGACACGGGTCAGGAAAGGCGCGGTTCTCGTGCGGGTGGAAGGCCGATTGTCCGGCATTCTGCAGGCCGAGCGCACGGCGCTGAATTTCTTCCAGCGTATGTGCGGCATTGCGACATTGACCGCCGCCTACGTGGATGCCGTCGGCAAAACAAAAGCAAAAATTTATGACACGCGAAAGACCGTTCCGGGGCTCAGGGTTTTGGACAAGACGGCTGTCCGCCTGGGGGGCGGAACCAATCACCGCTTCGGCTTGTTCGACGCCGTGCTGATCAAGGACAACCATATCGAAGCGGCAGGCGGCATCACCGCCGCCGTAGCGGCCCAGCGCAAACACCTGAAAAAACCGGCGCGAATCGAAGTGGAAACCAAGAACCTGCGGGAAGTCAAAGAAGCTCTGGCCTGCGGCGCCGACATCATCATGCTGGACAATATGACGATCCATGCCATGA
>CAZVGQ010000159.1:0-3690 GCA_964626775.1 uncultured Smithella sp.
ATGTTTCAGCTCTTGAAATCGGCCATTCCCTGAAAGTGAAAGACATTAAAATTCCTGATGGTTTGACCCATCTGGATCCTCCAGACGCCGCCGTAGTGTCCGTCGCCGCCGTCCGGGTGGCCAAGGTTGAATCCACCGAAGCCGCTGCCGCGGAAGGCGCCCAAGCAGCGGAAGGCGCGGGCGCCGCCGCTGAACCGGCGAAGGAAGAAAAGAAGGAAAAGGAAAAGAAATAAGACATCAGGGGAATGATTCGGGAGATCATGCGTCTCTTCAGCTTTGGGAAATATCTTTTCCGGTTTCAAAAAGAGAGAGGGCGTATGGTTTATCTGGTGATCGGACTGGGCAATCCGGGGAAACGCTATGAATCAAGCCGGCACAATGTCGGCTTCATGGTGGTGGAGAAGCTGGCCGCCGGGTGGAAAATAGAGTTAAAACAAAAGAGTTTCAATGCATTGTGGGGGAAGGGCGCCGTTGCCGGGAAAAACGTTCTTCTGGCCAAGCCCCAGACATTCATGAATTTGAGTGGTACTGCCGTAAGGCAGTTGCAGTCGTTCTTTAAAACGGATGTCAGCAACCTCATCGTTATTCACGATGATCTCGACCTGCCTTTCGGCTCCATCCGGATGAAGGCGGGCGGGGGAACCGCCGGTCATAAAGGACTGGCATCTATCGAGTCTAACTTGGGAACTTCCGATTTTATTCGGGTGAGACTGGGTATTGGCAAACCAGTTGACAAATCCCGAATTGAGGGTTATGTGTTGGAGCCCTTTCGGAAGGAAGAACAAGAGATCCTGCCCGAAGTCATAGAAAGGGCGGCCGATGCGAGCGCTGAAATTGTTTTAAACGGTCTGCGGCAAGCCATAGGCATGTACCAGACAAAAAATATGAATTTTCTTAAAAAGGAGGATTAGTTAATGTTTACAAACAAAAGAAGTATCTGGACATTTTTGCTGAGCAGTTTGATGCTGCTGCTTATGGCCGGAACGGCGTTCGCCGGCGAAGCAAATATCAAGCTGCCTGACTTAAATCAGGTTACATTTTTTGGCGGCTCACTTGCCGGGTTGACTATTCTGAACGTCGGGTTGATCATCTGCCTGATCGGTTTGGGATTCGGTCTCCTGCAGTACACGCAGACCAAGAATCTTCCGGCGCACAAAGCCATGCTGGATGTTTCCCAGACGATTTGGGAAACCTGTAAGACCTATCTTTTACAGCAGGGCAAATTTCTGCTCGGTTTGTGGATCCTGATTGCCATTTGCATTATTTACTATTTCGGCTTTCTGGAGGAGATGGGCGGATCAGCCGTGGCCATCATCCTGATTGCTTCCATCGTGGGTATTCTTGGTTCCTATGCGGTGGCCTGGTTCGGCATCCGGATCAACACGGTGGCGAATTCCCGCGCCGCATTTTCTTCCCTTTCCGGTGAGCCCCTGAATATCGTGAACATCTGTCTGCGTTCCGGCATGAGCGTCGGACTGGTTCTCGTCAGCATTGAGTTGCTGGTCATGCTGATCATTCTGGCCTACATTCCGAAGGAACTGGCCGGTTCGTGTTTCATCGGCTTTGCCATCGGCGAATCTTTGGGCGCTTCCGTGCTGCGTATCTGCGGCGGTATCTTCACGAAGATTGCCGACATCGGCTCCGACCTCATGAAAATCGTCTTCCATCTTCCCGAAGACGATCCGAAAAACCCCGGTGTTATCGCCGACTGTACGGGTGACAACGCGGGCGACAGCGTAGGCCCCTCGGCGGACGGTTTTGAAACCTACGGCGTGACCGGCGTTGCCTTGATTACCTTCCTGGCGCTGGCGCTGGCTTCCACCCCGGAGATGGGCGGCCGTTTGATAATCTGGATTTTCGCCATGAGAATCCTCATGATCCTGACCTCGCTGGCCTCTTACTTCATCAACAACGGCATCAGCAAGTCCGCTTTTTCCGGCAAGAAAGAATTCAATTTTGAACATCCGCTGACCAATCTGGTCTGGATCACCTCGATCGTTTCCATCGCCGTGACCTTTATCGCCAGCTATTATCTGCTGGGCGACCTGACCGAGCAGTATGCCGGTCTGTGGTGGGCGCTGGCCGTCATCATCAGCTGCGGAACCATCGCCGGCGCGTTGATTCCGGAATTCACCAAAATCTTCACCAGCACCTCTTCGCGTCACTGCGAAGAAGTCGTCAATGCCTCCAAGCAGGGCGGCTCTTCACTGAACATTCTTTCCGGTCTGGTGGCCGGCAACTACTCCGGTTTCTGGCTGGGCATGGTAGTCATGCTCCTGATGTTCATTGCCTACATGGTGTCGAAGCATGCGGCCGTTATGGCGATCATGCCGGCGGCATTCACCTTTGCCGCGCCCGTGTTTGCCTTCGGTCTGGTGGCCTTCGGTTTCCTGGGCATGGGCCCCGTGACCATCGCCGTGGACAGCTTTGGACCGGTTTCCGACAATGCACAGTCCATCTATGAACTGTCTTTGATCGAATCCCGTTCCGATGTGAAGGATATCGTGAAAAAAGAATACGGCATCGCTCCCGATTTTGAGTTGGCCAAACACTTTCTGGAGTCCGCCGACGGCGCGGGCAATACCTTTAAAGCGACGGCCAAGCCCGTGTTGATCGGAACCGCCGTTGTCGGCGCCACCACCATGGTGTTCGGCATCATCATTCTGCTGGAAGGCCTCTTCGGCAACGTGATCGCCAAACTGTCCTTGGTTCAGCCGGAAATCATTCTGGGTCTGCTGGCAGGCGGCAGCGTTATTTACTGGTTCACCGGCGCTTCCATTCAGGCGGTCGTCACCGGCTCCTATCAGGCGGTTGTGTACATCAAGAAGAACATCAACCTCGACAAGAAGGAAGCCTCGATCAATGACTCCAAGGAAGTCGTCAAGATCTGCACGCAGTATGCGCAGAAGGGCATGATCAACATCTTCATCGTGATCTTCTTCATGTGCCTGGCGTTCTCCTTCTTCAACCCCTACTTCTTCATCGGTTACCTGATCGGCATCGCCTTCTTCGGCCTGTTCCAGGCGATCTTCATGGCCAATGCCGGCGGCTGCTGGGACAACGGCAAGAAGATTGTTGAAGTTGACCTGAAGATGAAAAACACCCCGCTGCATGAAGCCAGCGTTGTCGGCGACACCGTCGGCGACCCCTTCAAAGATACCTCTTCGGTTTCTTTGAACCCGATCATCAAATTCACGACGCTGTTCGGTCTGTTGGCGACGGAAATTGCGGTTGCCATGACCAACACGAATTTGAAGCTGGGCCTGGCGTGTTTCTTCCTGCTCGTCGCTCTGGTATTCGCGTATCGCTCTTTCTACAGCATGAGAATTTCCGCTGAGAAACTGGGCTAATCAGTCTACCCTTTAACTGAAAAGGCGCTCCCGAAACGGAGCGCCTTTTTTTATGCGCGGCTTGCCGGAGAACGGCAAAACGGATCTGATCGAGGTTTTAAGGGTGAGGGTGGCGTTTACATCTTGCGGCTGTCGTACGCCCAGTGCAGAAGCGCCTGGCGTTGTCTGCGGCGGCAGTTCAGGTCGCCGGCGGGGCAGTGCAAGATGAGCTGGGAGACATGCCGTTGCATGGCCTTCCAGCGTTTGATTTGTCTTTCGTCGTCGGGGCAGCGGCGTCCCATCCAGTAGCGGCAGTACCACTGAAACCAGCCCCGGGGATCGTCGGGATGAATCCAGCCTT
>CAZVGQ010000160.1:0-3663 GCA_964626775.1 uncultured Smithella sp.
GGCGGATCCGACTCCGGAGGCGGAGCGGGAATTGGGGCGGACCTGAAAGCGGTTCATGCCTGCGGTTGTTATGCGGTATTCGCCGTGGCCGCGGTGACCGCGCAAAACACACGGGGGGTGCAGTCTGTTTTTCCGGTGCCGCCGAAATGGATTACGGCGCAGCTGGATTCGGTATTGGGGGATATCGGCGCGGATGCGGTCAAAACCGGCATGCTCATGACCCCGCAGGCGGTGGATGCCGTCGTGAAAAAGATTGAGCGGTACCGGCTCAAAAATGTCGTAGTGGATCCGGTGATGATCGCCAAGGGCGGACGCGCCCTGATGACAAACAGGGCAATACAGACGCTGGTGAAAAAGCTGCTTCCGCTGGCGGACGTTCTGACGCCGAATATTCCCGAAGCTGAGTATTTGTCGCGTATGAAAATCCGTTCTGTGGAAGACATGAAAGAAGCCGCCGCCGTCATTTTGGATCTGGGTGTGAAAAAAGTGGTGGTCAAGGGGGGGCATCTCCCCGGGCGAAGGCCGGAAGGCAGCGTGGATATTCTCTATGACGGCAAACAATATAACGAGTTTGCGGCAAAGCGGATGCTAACCAACAACACCCATGGGACCGGCTGTACCTTTGCTTCGATTCTGGCGTCCCATCTCGCACGGGGCGAAAACATTTATAACGCCGTGGCGCAGGCGAAAATCATGACGGCGCAGGCTATTCAATATTCACTGTCCCTGGGGAGCGGTCATGGCCCGGTGAATATTTTAGGCAGAGAGCAGGAAAATTAAGGAGAGAAACAATGACACAGTTGGAAAAAGCCCGTCAGGGCGTTATTACCGAGGAAATGACGCTCAGCGCGGTTCAGGAAGGCGTTCAGCCGGAGTCTATCCGTCAGGGCATTGTTGACGGAACGATCGTGATTTGCCGCAACGTGAACCACACGGCCATTCGGCCGCTGGCGATCGGTCTTGGGCTGCGCACCAAGGTCAACGCCAATATCGGAACGTCAAAAGACAATAATGATTTGAATCTGGAACTGGAGAAGTTGTCCGTGGCGATCGCGGCGGGGGCGGATGCCGTAATGGATCTGTCCACGGGAGGGTATCTGGCGGACATTCGCAAATCCGTCATGGAAAAATCCACGGTGGCCGTCGGCACGGTGCCTATTTATCAGGCGGCGGTAAAAATACTTGAAGAGAAAAAAGCGATTTCCGAAATGACGCCGGATGACCTGTTTGCGGTGATTGAAGAAAACGGCCGGGACGGCGTTGATTTCATCACGGTGCATTGCGGAGTTACCCGCCAAAGCGTGTCCGCCGTGGAAGCGCAGGGCAGAGTGCTGGGCATTGTCAGCCGGGGCGGTTCGATGACGGCCAACTGGATGCGCTGCAACGACCGGGAAAATCCACTGTATGAGGAATATGACCGTCTTCTGGACATCGCCCGCCGCTACGACATGGTGTTGAGCCTTGGGGACGGCCTGCGACCCGGGGCCATCGCCGATGCGACCGATCAGGGACAGGTCTGCGAGTTGATCCTTCTGGGTCAGTTGGCTGCCCGCGCCCGGGCCGTGGGGGTGCAGGTCATGATTGAAGGGCCCGGACACGTTCCGATTGCCGATGTGGAAGCGAATATCAAACTGCAGAAGAAAATCTGTCAGGGGGCTCCGTTTTATGTTCTGGGGCCGCTGCCGACGGACATTGCGCCCGGCTATGACCACATCACTTCCGCAATCGGCGGCGCGATTGCCGGCGCCGCCGGCGCCGACTTTCTGTGCTACGTGACGCCGGCCGAGCATTTGCGTCTGCCCACGCTGGCTGACGTTCGCGACGGGGTGATCGCCGCGCGGATCGCCGCGCATATTGCCGACATTGCCAAAGGCGTTCCGGGCGCTTTTGAACGGGACAGGAAAATGTCAGAGTGCCGCAGGAACTTTGACTGGCAGGGGCAGGTAGAGGCATCCATCGATCCGGAAAAAACATCCGCGCTTTTGGAAAAGAGCAAAAGCGCGAACGAGGAAGGCTGCACCATGTGCGGTGAATTCTGCGCGATCAAACTGGGAAAGAAATAAACCAAATCATCACGAGGAAGAAAGATTGATCCGGACGGCGGACGATCATTCCATCGAAAAACATCGCGGCGCGAAGCGGGTTGTCGAAGGCCTGCAACGGGCGGGTTTTGAAGCCTATTTCGTGGGAGGCTGCGTTCGGGATTTTATTCGCGGGGTGTCTCCCGGCGACTATGACATCGCCACATCCGCCCCGCCGGATCAAGTGATCCGTCTTTTTGAACGCACCGTTGCCGTGGGCGCCAAATTCGGCGTGGTGGTGGTTTGCGAGGGCGGCTTTTCCTATGAAGTGGCCACCTTTCGCAGCGACGATGCTTATGAAGACGGACGCCGCCCCACCCGGGTACACTTTTCATCGGCCCGGGAAGATGTCCTGCGGCGGGATTTTACGATCAACGGCCTGTTGATGGATCCGGAAACAAACGACATTGTCGATTATGTCGACGGCCGGGAGGACATCGAAAAGAAAGTTATCCGTACGATCGGCGATCCGGCGGTTCGTTTCAATGAAGACTATTTAAGAATGCTGCGGGCGATCCGTTTTGCCGCCAATCTGGATTTTCATCTCGATGACGGCGTCCGGGACGCGATTCTGCGCCAGGCGGCGAAAATCCGGGAAATAAGCTCGGAGCGCGTGCAGGAGGAATTGAATAAAATCCTTACGAGGGGCGGAGCGCGCAGGGGCTTGGAATGGATGGCCGAGACGGGCCTGCTGAAACAAATTCTGCCGGAAGTGGACCGGATGCGGGGGGTCGAGCAGCCGCCCCGTTTTCATCCGGAAGGTGATGTCTGGCGGCACACCCTGATCATGATGGAGATTCTGTCGGGAGAAAGCAAACCCGAAGCGGATGCGGCGCTGGCCTGGGGAGCGCTTTTGCACGACGTCGGCAAGCCCGTCACACGGACGGAAGACGAAAACGGCGTGCATTTTTACGGGCACGTGAAGCGGGGAGAATCCATTGCTGACGATGTGATGCGTCGGCTGCGGTTCTCACGAACCCTCCGGGAAAATGTTCTGGACCTGATTGGCCGGCACATGGCTTTTATGAACGTGCAGAAAATGCGGCCTGCCCGCTTGAAGCGGTTTTTGCGGATGCCGAATTTTCATCTGCATCTGCAGTTGCACCGGCTGGATTGTCTGGCCAGCCACGGGATGCTGCACCATTATGAGTTCTGTCGGGAGCAGCTGCGAAAGGCGGAGCCGGAAGAGCTGCATCCGCCGCGTTTGCTGACCGGCGATGATCTTCTAGCGATGGGGTACGCTCCGGGAAAACGGATGGGGGAAATGCTGCGGGCATTGGAGGAAGAGCAGCTGGAAAACAGAATTCATGACAGGGAAGAAGCGATGGCGTTTGTACAAAACCGCTGGAAAGTGTAACGCGGCGTCGCGTGGAATAAGGGAAGATGAAAAAAATCTGCTTCAGACTGGCGGTTATACTGCTGATGGGGTTGCTGATGCAGGCCTGCGCGGGCCGCGAAGCAAAAGTGTATCCCGCCGCGCCCAGGCCGCAAAAAAAACAGCTGGCGGCGATGGGGTACACCATTCAGGCGGGCGCTTTCGCCCGGGTGGAAAATGCCGTGCGTCTGACGGAGAAGCTCAAAG
>CAZVGQ010000161.1:0-3627 GCA_964626775.1 uncultured Smithella sp.
ATGTCAAATGCAGTCATTGTCAGCGGTGTGCGCACGGCGGTTGGAGCCTTCGGCGGCTCTCTGAAAGACGTTCTCGCCAAAGATCTGGGAGCGCTGGTGATTCGAGAAGTGTTAATCAAAGCCGGTTTCAAGCCGGCTTTGCCGGCCCATGCCAAAGAAGATGCGCCGGATACGGCCAAAAATGAGGGCCTTTGCCCCATTGAGCAGCAGTACAGCAAATGGGACGACAAACTCCGGGAGCTTGCCGTCGACGAGGTTATCATGGGCAACGTCATCGGCGCCGGCCAGGGGCAGAACGTCGGACGCCAGGCCATGATTCGCGCCGGCCTTCCCAAGGAAACGACCGCCATCACCGTCAACAAGGTATGCGCCTCCGGCATGAAAGCCATCGCGCTTGCCGCCGCCACCATCAAGGCCGGCGACAACGAAGTGGTGATTGCGGGCGGCATGGAAAACATGAGCGACGTGCCCATCGGCCTGCCCAAGGCCCGCTGGGGCCACCGCATGGATATGCCGTTCGGCAAAACCGTCGATCTGATGGTGTTTGACGCCCTCTATGAAATCTTCTACGGCTATCACATGGGCGTCACCGCGGAAAACATCGCCGCCCGCTACAACATTTCCCGCGAGGAGCAGGACAAACTCAGCCTCGAGAGCCACACCCGCGCCCGCAACGCGATCAAGAGCGGCCTTTTGAAAGATGAAATCGTTCCCGTGACCATTCCCCAGAAGAAGGGCAATCCGATTATCTTTGATACGGATGAGCGCCCCATGGAAACCAGCATGGAGAAGTTGGCCAAGCTGGGCACGGCCTTCAAGAAAGACGGCACGGTGACGGCCGGCAACGCCTCCGGCATCAACGATGCCGCGGTTGCGATGCTGATCATGAGCGAGGACAAAGCCAAATCGCTGGGGTTGAAACCCCTGGCCCGCATCAAGGGCTACGCCTCCGGCGGCGTCGATCCCGCGTATATGGGACTGGGACCCGTTCCCGCCGTGCGCAAACTGCTCCGGATTACCGGCACGTCGATCAAGGATTACGGCCTGTTTGAACTCAACGAAGCGTTCGCCGCCCAGGCCATTTCCTGCCTGCGCGAGCTGAACATCCCTTGGGACATCACAAATGTCAACGGTTCGGCTATTTCCATCGGCCATCCGGTCGGCTGCTCGGGAGCGCGCATCGTGCTGGCGCTGGCCAATGAGATGAAACGCCGCAACGTGGGTCTGGGGCTGGCTTCCCTGTGCATTGGCGGCGGCCAGGGAATGGCCATCGCCATCGAAGCGGTTTAATCAATATTTTATATCGTAGGGAACGGTTTCAATCACCTAAAGGTCACGAGACCGTTCCCTATTTTTTTATGGAGTTGTTCATGCCTCATCAAACCGTCAACGGCATCCAAATCTATTACGAAGAAAAGGGAACGGGTGATCCGCTGCTGCTGATCAACGGCCTGGCTTTCCCGATGGACTTGTGGTTCGCGCAGATCGAGGAGTTGTCCAAAGACTTCCGGGTGATTGCCATGGACAACCGGGGCATCGGCCGAAGCGACAAGCCGGACGATGTTTATTCCATGGAATTGATGGCTTCTGATTCGGTGGGCCTGCTCCGGGCGCTGGGCATTCAAAAGGCCAACGTGGCCGGTCTTTCGATGGGAGGCTTCATTTCCCAGGAAATCGCGCTTTCCTATCCGGAAATGGTCAACCGGCTGATTCTGGTGGCAACCGGCATGGGCGGCCCCCGGTCGCTGGCGCTGGGAAAGCCGTTCTGGGACAAGACGGCCGCCGCCATTGCCGGCAAGAAGCCCTGGGAAATTTATCGCATCGATCTGACGCTGATGACCGCGCCTGGATTTGTGGCTGAGCACCCGGATACCCTGGACAAGGCCGTCGAACTGCGCATGAAAAATCCGCAGCCGTTCCATGCCTTTGTGAGGCAGTTTACGGCCGCCGGTCTGTTTGACAGCAACGAACGGGTGCAAAAAATCCATCAGCCCACGCTGATCGTTTTAGGTCGGGAGGACCCGATTTTTCCGATTGCCCTGGCGGAGGATTTCCGGGAAAAAATGCCGCAAGCGAAGATTGTCATTTACGGGAACTGCGGCCACGCGATCCATCTGGAAAAGCCGGACCGGCTTTCAAAAGATATAAGAGAATTTTTGAAAGGGAATTAGACCGAAGGCCTGTAAAATAAACCTTCAGTCTTCAGCCTTCGGTCTCGCGCCCCCTTCAAGGGGGTCAGCCTGTTGACTATGGGAATCCAAAACCTCAAAACGGTTTCGCCTGACGAAGCCGTAAGGGCCGTTCACTCGGGCGATCACGTACATATCAGCGCGACGTCCAACACTCCTGCGTGCCTGGTCGCGGCGCTTTGCCGCCGCGGCCGCTCGGGTGAACTCCGCGGAGTCCACATTCATCATCTGCACACGGAAGGTCCCGCGCCTTACGCCGATCCGTCGTTTGAAGGCGTTTTTCAGCTCGAATCCTTTTTTGTCGGCCCCAATGTCCGTTCCTGGACGCAGCAGGGATACGCCGATTACATTCCTGTTTTTCTGGGCGAAACCCAGCGGCTCTACCGCGAAGGTTACCTTCCGTGCGACGTGGCCCTGATTCAGGTGAGTCCGCCCGACGAACAGGGGCTTGTCTCCTTGGGGACGTCGGTGGACGCATCCGTGGCCGCTGTAGAAAAAGCCAGGGTCGTGATCGCCGTAATCAATCCGCACGTGCCCCACACTTACGGCGACGGCCTCATTCACGCCTCCCGCATCCATTTTTTCGTGGAAGACGACACGCCGCTGGAAACGGTTCATTTCGCTCCGCCCAATGATGTCGAGGCGGCCATCGGCAAACACTGCGCTTCGCTTATTGAAGACGGAGCGACGCTGCAGATGGGCATCGGCGCGATTCCCAACGCGGTGCTCGCGCAGCTTTCCGGGCATAAAAATCTGGGAATCCACACGGAGATGTTTGCCGACGGCGTGATTGATCTGGTTGAAAAGGGCGTCATCAACGGAGAGAACAAAGCCATCGACCGGGGCAAAATGGTAGCGACGTTTCTTTTGGGTTCTAAAAGACTTTACGACTACACAAACCGCAACGACCGGGTGTTGATGAAGGACGTCGGCTACACCAACGACCCGTTTGTCATCGCGAAAAACCCTAAGGCCACCGCCATCAACTCCGCGCTGCAGGTCGATCTGACCGGTCAGATCAGCGCCGACTCTCTGGGGACGAAATGCTATTCCGGCGTCGGAGGGCAGATCGACTTTTTTTACGGCGCGTCGCGTTCGGCGGGCGGAAAACCCATTCTGGCCATGCCGTCGGTGACGGAAAGGGGGATCAGCAAAATCGCCCCCATATTGCTTCCCGGCGCGGGCGTGGTGACGACGCGCGCCCACGCGCACTGGCTGGTGACGGAATTCGGAGCGGTGAATCTGTACGGCCGTTCTTTGCAGGAGCGGGCGCGGCTGATCATCGGCATCGCCCACCCGGACCACCGGGAAGCCCTCGACCGGGCGGCGTTTGAACGATTCGGCCCGCACTATTTCGCGAAAACATGACGGCTCCATTTAATGACCCTGCCGCTCAGGATAAGGATGCATTCCGGAATGAACTTGACAGGGTAGGCTT
>CAZVGQ010000162.1:0-3610 GCA_964626775.1 uncultured Smithella sp.
TGGCCGATTGCCAGGAAAAGGACCCCGCCTTAAGCGAGCTTTACCTGGTGGAGGGGGACTCGGCCGGCGGCTCGGCCAAACAGGGGCGCGACCGGAAAAACCAGGCGATCCTGCCCCTGCGCGGGAAAGTGCTCAATGTGGAAAAAGCACGCTTCGACAAAATGCTGCAAAACGAAGAAATCAAGGTGATTGTCACGGCCCTCGGAGCGGGCATCGGCGCCGATGACTATGACGTCAGCAAACTCAGGTATCACAAGGTCATCATCATGACGGATGCCGACGTGGACGGATCGCACATCCGCACACTGCTTTTAACCTTCTTTTTCCGCCAGATGCGCGAGATGATCGAGAGAGGATATTTGTTTATCGCGCAGCCGCCGCTGTACAAGGTGGTGGACAAGAAGAAAGAGTTTTACATTCAGAATGAAGAACAAATGAAAAATTACATTCTGGAAAACGGCGTAAACAAAGTTAATTTATTCATGGGAGACGGAAGCCCCTTTCCCGTTTCGGGCAATAAATTACTTACCGTCATCAAAAAAATTACGCGCATTAAAGATCTGCTGGACCGTTTTGAAAAGGATCATCGCGACCGGAATGTCGTTAGGATTGCGGCGGGAGATCCTACGCTGACGGATGAGACGTTTCAAAACGAAAGCGAGCTTTTGAAAATCGCCGGCAGAACGGTGGTCGCCCTGGGCAGCAATGTGGTGGCGGACTACCGCATCGACGAAGACCCCGATCACGGTGGCTACAAGATGCTTTTTGATCTTAAATATAACGGAACAATCCATACCACCTGCATCGACCGGGAAATCTTCCGCACGCCGCAGTTCGGCGAAATCCGCAATCTGATGGGGCAGGTTTCCATTCTGGGCGAGCCGCCCTACAGTGACCGTCAGGAAGACGCAGCCGCGGCGGTCATTCTGCCGACCGCCAAGGATCTGGTGGATCACATCATCACCCTGGGCAAAAAAGGCCTGACCATCCAGCGCTACAAAGGTCTGGGTGAAATGAATCCGGAACAACTCTGGGAAACCACCATGAACCCCGAAAAGCGAACCCTCCTTCAGGTGGGCGTCGAAGACGCGGTGGTCGCCGATGAAATTTTCACCACGCTGATGGGCGACGAGGTGGAGCCGCGGCGCGAGTTCATTTACCAAAACGCCATGTATGTATCCAATTTGGATATTTAAGAAGGAATAAATAAAATGGAACGAGACATCCACCACAGGCAAACCCTGGTGAATATAGAAGACGAAATGAAGAAATCCTATCTGGATTACTCCATGAGCGTCATTATCGGCCGGGCGATTCCCGACGTGCGCGACGGCCTCAAACCGGTGCATCGCCGCATCTTGTTTGCGATGTCGGAAATGGGCAACCGCTACAACAAACCCTACAAAAAATCCGCCCGCATCGTCGGCGACATCATGGGTAAATATCACCCCCACGGCGACGCGGCCATTTATGACACGCTGGTCCGCATGGCGCAGGACTTTTCCATGCGTTACACGCTGGTGGACGGACAGGGCAACTTCGGATCGATCGACGGCGATCCGCCCGCGGCCATGCGCTACACGGAAAGCCGCCTGGCGCGCATCACGGATGAAGCGCTCGCCGACCTGGAGAAAGACACGGTCGATTTTGTCCCGAATTACGACGAATCGCTCACGGAGCCGTCGATTCTGGCGACGCGCCTTCCCCTGCTGCTGCTCAACGGAACGTCGGGCATCGCCGTCGGCATGGCCACCAATATTCCGCCCCACAACCTGACCGAAATCATCAACGGGACGATCGCCCTGATTCAAAATCCCAAAATGATCGTGGAAGAGCTGATGAAATACATTCCCGGCCCGGATTTTCCCACGGCCGGCTTCATCAACGGCCGGGAAGGAATTCTTTCCGCCTACAAAACCGGGCGAGGCATCATCCGCATTCGGGCGCGCGCGCTCATCGAAAAGAACGCCCGCAACGACCGGGAAACCATCGTCATCACCGAGCTGCCGTATCAGGTCAACAAGGCGACGCTGATTGAAAAGATTTCCGAGCTGGTGCGCGACAAGAAAATTTCCGGCATTTCCGATCTGCGCGACGAATCGGACCGCGAAGGGATTCGCGTCGTCGTCGAACTCAAGCGTGACGAAAGCTCCGCGATCATTCTCAACCAGCTTTACAAATTCACGCAGATGGAAGTCTCCTTCGGCATCATCATGCTGGCGATTTCCGAAGGGCGGCCGCAGGTTTTCAACCTCAAAGAGGTGCTCGAAAAATTCATCGTGTTCCGCCAGGAAGTGGTGACCCGCCGCACACAGTTCGATCTGGCGCGCGCCAGGGAGAGGGCGCATATTCTGGAAGGCTACATCATCGCGCTCAACAACATCGACGAAGTCATCAAGGTTATCAAGGCGGCCAAAAGCCCCAATGACGCGTCCATAGCGCTGTGTTCAACGTTTCATTTGTCCGAAATTCAGGCCAAAGCCATTCTGGAAATGCGGCTGCAGCGTCTGACCGGCCTGGAGCGAGACAAGATCGACGCGGAATACGCGGACGTCACGGCGCTGATCGCCAAACTGGCCGGCATTCTGGCCGATCCGAAAAAAGTGCTGAAAGTGATCGTCGACGAACTTAACGAGATCCGTGAAAAATACGGCGATGAGCGCCGAACGGAAATCGTCGCCAGCACGGAAGACATCGACATTGAAGACATGATCGTCGAAGAAGACATGGTGGTCACGATCTCGCACGCCGGCTACATCAAGCGAAACGCCGTGAGCCTTTACAAGAGCCAGCATCGCGGCGGCCGGGGCAAGGTCGGCATGGGCACCAAGGAAGAGGATTTTGTCGAAAAAATATTCATCGCCTCCACCCATCATTACCTTCTGGTCTTTACCAGCGCCGGAAAAGTGCACTGGCTGAAAGTGTATCAGATTCCGCAGGCCGGGCGGGCGGCCAAAGGCAAGGCCATGATCAATCTGGTCAGCCTGGCGCCGGGCGAACGCGTCAGCGCGACGCTGCCGGTCAAGGAATTTGTTTCGGACAAGTTCGTCGTGATGGTCACGCGCAAAGGCATCATCAAAAAAACCGATCTGGCGGCTTACTCCAATCCGCGAACAGGCGGCATTATCGCCATTTCCATCGATGACGATGACGAACTGGTGGACGTGCAGTTGACCAACGGCGATCAGGATATTTTCCTGGCCTCACGCCTGGGCATGGCCATTCGCTTCCGCGAAGACGAAGTGCGCGACATGGGCCGGACGGCCCGCGGCGTCCGCGGCATCAATCTGGACGAAGGCGATGACGTCATCGGACTGGATATTCCCGCGCAAAACACCTTCATGCTGACGGTTTCGGAGAACGGCTACGGCAAATGCACGCCGATCGACGAATACCGCGTGCAGTCGCGCGGCGGCAAGGGAACGATCAACTTGAAGACCGTCCCGAAGATCGGCAATGTTTCCGGCGTCCTGCAGGTCCAGGGCGAAGAAAACGTCATGCTCATCTCCAGCACCGGCAACGTCATCCGAATGAAAGTGCAGGAAATTCCGGTGAACCATCGCGTGACCCAGGGCGTCAAACTGATTGACCTGGCGCCGGAAGAAAAACT
>CAZVGQ010000163.1:0-3607 GCA_964626775.1 uncultured Smithella sp.
CAAAGACGGGGGATTCTAACTGGTCTTATTTCGAACTTGATTCCGACCACTATTGCATGCTCAAGAATCCCAAGGAGTTGGCTGAAAAGATTTCTTGGTCCTCCATGAGAGGTTCTATCGAAAAAGAATTACGTTCACCGTTTTCCTAAGGAGGTTCTTATGTCATTCGCGGATCGAAACAACCCTTACAGCTTCAATGAATTCCTGGCCTGGCGCCAGGGCGTGGATTACTATGCCGATGATCCGTTCATTCAACAAGTCGTACGCCACTATACCGGCGATAGCTGGCGCGAGGTGGATGCCGAAGCGCGCAACGTCTCCGCCAAAGCTTCTTTCCGATGGCGGGACATGTCCGAGCGGATCGCCCGTCCGGAAGAGCGCCCCTACATGCTCCACTACGACGGCCACCACAACCGCATCGACCGGATCGTAAGGCCTCACGACACGGAAATCATGGAAAGAGAGATTTTTTCGGAGGCGTTCTTTGCGGACAAAACGCATCCCTGGGTTAAGCTGATCAAGATGTTCATCATTTATCAGAACGGTGAAGCCTGCATCGGCTGCCCCGTCACCTGCACCGAAGGACTGGTAATGCTGCTGGAAAAATACGCCGACACACCAGAAACAGAGGAAATCCTCCGCCACTGCAAGGAAGGCATCGACGGCGACTTTGCCATCGGCGCCCAGTACCTCTCCGAAATCCAGGGCGGATCGGACGTGCCGTCCAATGTTCTGGAAGCTGTCAATGAAAACGGCACATGGAAACTCTACGGAACAAAATTCTTCTGCTCCGCCACGCACGCGGATTACGCCGTGGTGACGGCCAAACCGGCCGGCTCGGAAAAGGTGGGGCTGTTTGTCGTGCCTTCGTGGCTGCCGGGCAACAAGGAAAAGGAAATCCGCAACGGCTACACCATCGACCGGATCAAGTGGAAGATGGGCACCAGCGAACTTACAACGGCCGAACTCACTTTCAACGGCGCGGTCGCCTACCCCGTCGGGCCGCCGGATAAGGGCGTGGCCAATGTCGTGGGCATTGTGCTCACCTATTCGCGCCTGACGGTGGGGCTTTCCGCCGCGGCTTACATGACGCGGGCCGTGCGGGAGGCGGAAAAATATGTTTCCTTCCGCGACGCGTTCGGCCTTCGGCTGAATCAATTTCCCCTGGTCACCGTCCAGCTCGACAGAATCCGGCAAACCACCCGCCGGACCACCGCCGGCGCCTTTAAACTTTACCGTGATTTTCTAAAGTTGGAAGGCGGCCTCAAAGGAAGCCAGGACGGCGATGAACCGCTTCCCGCGCGCCGTCACCGTTTCAACATCCGCGAACTGATCATGCTGCAGAAGATCGCCGCCTCCTGGGACTGCACCGATGTCATCCGCGAAGCCATGTCGCTTTTCGGAGGCCACGGCGTGATGGAGGATTTCTCCTCGCTGCCCCGCCTGTACCGCGATTCGGCCATCAACGAACTGTGGGAGGGCCCCCGCAACGTTCTTTTGACGCAGATCCACCGCGACCTGCAAAAAGCGGCCGCCTGGTACAAACCGGAAGAATTCGTCGCTGAAATTCTTCAGGGACTGGACCCGGCGCAGGTTCAGGAGATGGCGGAAGAAATCAAAGCGCTGGTTGCGCATCCACATCTGTTTGGAATGGATGAGGCCACGATCGATATCTGCCGTCGCTGGGACACCTACTGTCACAAATTCACCCACGCCTATCAGGATCTAGCCGTGAAGGAAATGGATCTCCCGGTCAGAGGGTGAGGTCAACAGGGCTTGTAAGTTAAACGTACGATCCGGTCTTGCCGGACCGGTTCATTTTGAAAAACTGTTGCCTTCGGTCAACAGTTTTTATTTTTGATTTGCATCCCCCGGAAAATCGGGATAAGCACTTTTCATTTCGACGCAACGGATCGGTACAAGCGGGACGAGCGGAAGAAAATGAGGCCTACAATCAAACAGATGGTCCGCCGGCTGCGGAGCTTTTTTCTGGAAAACATTGCGCGCTGGCTGGTATTCGGGCTTTTGGTCGGCATCGTGTCGGGACTCGGGGCGTCGGCTTTTTATTACCTGCTTCAGGCCGGCCGCCACTTCTGCTTTCATCTGCTCGCGGGCTACGCCATGCCCGAGGCCGCGGGCGATCACCTGTTCGAATGGGCCGGTGCGGCGCTTGACTTTCGCGCCTGGGTCTTTTTTCTGCTGCCGGCCGCGGGCGGCCTTTTGTGCGGCTGGATCGTCTACCGGTTCGCGCCCGAGACGGAAGGCCACGGCACGGACCTGATGATTGACGCCTTTCACAACCAAAAGGGCAACATTCCAACGCGTGTCACGCTGATCAAGGGGCTGGCCTCTCTCGCCATTTTGTCCACCGGCGGCTCGGCCGGACGCCAGGGCCCCATCGCGCAGATTGGCGCGGGCATCGGCTCGGCCATCGGACGCCTTCTGAACCTGAGCGACCGCGAACGGCGCATTCTGCTGCTGGCCGGCTGCGGCGGAGGATTGTCCGCCATCTTCCGCGCGCCCCTGGGCGGGGCGCTCACCGCCATTGAAATCCTCTACAAGGAAGACATGGAAACGGAAGCTCTCGTTCCGACGGTCGTAAGCTCCATTACCGCCTACATTGTTTTTACCCATTTTTTCGGCAACGCGCCGATTTTCTTTTTCCCCGGATACGTGTTTACCGATCCCCGTGAACTGGTATTTTATATTCTGCTCGGTCTTTTGTGCGTTCCCGCCGGTCTTTTTTTCATTCGAGTCTTTCACGCCGTCCGCGAGCGTATTTTCGAGCCCCTGAAAGTCCCCCGCTATGTCAAGCCCGCCCTGGGCGGACTGGTGGTAGGGGGAATCGGTCTGGTTTATCCGCAGGTTTACGGGGACGGATGGGGCTGGATTCAGCTCGCAATTCTGGGCAAGCTCGGCATCGGCCTGATGATCGGCATTGCGCTAGCCAAGATCGTCGCCACCAGTTTTACGATTTCGTCGGGCGGCTCCGGCGGCGTCTTCGGCCCCACACTGTTTATCGGCGGAATGATCGGCGGCACGGTGGGATTTGCCGCGCACCATTTCTTTCCGCAGATCGTCGTTCAGCCGGAAGCGTTTGTCGTCGTGGGAATGGCGTCGTTTTTCGCGGGCGTGGCCAGCGCGCCCATCGGCACGATGCTCATGTGCTCGGAGATGACCCAGGGCTACGGACTGATCGCCCCTTTGATGCTGGTGTCGATCATCGCGATTCTCTTCACGCGCAAGCGCTCCATCTACCGCAAGCAGGTGGAAAGCAAGCGCGATTCGCCCGCGCACACGGCGGATTTCACGGTAAACCTTTTTGCCGAAACCCGGGTGAAGGATTTTTACAAACCGGAAAAAGTCACACCGGTGCGCAAAACCACGTCCTACGGTGATCTCAAGAAAATATTTTCCGCTTCCCACATCGAATGCTTTCCCGTGTACAATGAAAACGACGCGCTGATCGGCGCCGTCCACTGGGATCAGGCGCGAACGATTGTCTTTGAGGAGGGCCTGGAGGATCTGATCATCGCCGAAGACATGATGGGCCCCGTTCGAACGGTGACGCCGGAGGATAATTTTTACGACGCGTTCATGAAGTTCA
>CAZVGQ010000164.1:0-3580 GCA_964626775.1 uncultured Smithella sp.
GTGGTGGAAATCTACGGGCCGGAATCCGGCGGCAAAACGACGCTGGCGCTGCACATCGTGGCCGAAGCGCAAAAAAAGGGCGGCATCGCGGCCTACATTGACGCGGAGCACGCCCTCGACGTGGTGTACGCCAACAATATCGGCGTCAACACCGACGAACTCCTCATCTCCCAGCCGGATACGGGCGAGCAGGCGCTGGAAATCGCCGAAACGCTGGTTAGGAGCGGCGCGCTGGATGTCCTGGTCGTGGATTCCGTAGCGGCGCTGGTCCCCAAAGCGGAGCTCGAAGGAGAAATGGGCGACGCCCAGATGGGGCTTCAGGCCAGGCTCATGTCGCAGGCCCTTCGCAAATTGACCGGCTCGATCAGCAAATCGAAAACCACCGTGATTTTCATCAACCAGCTCCGCATGAAAATCGGCGTGTTCTTCGGCAATCCCGAGACGACCACCGGCGGCAACGCGCTGAAATTTTATTCGTCTCAGCGCCTCGATATCCGCAAAATGACTTCCATCAAGAACGGTCAGGATGTCGTCGGCTTCCGGACCAGGGTCAAGGTTGTGAAAAACAAGATGGCCCCTCCCTTTCGGGAAGCGGAATTCGACATCATCTTCGGTGAAGGCATTTCCCGCGAAGGCGATGTCCTCGATCTGGCGGCGGCAAACGGCATTATTGAAAAAAGCGGCGCCTGGTATTCCTACGGGGGCGACCGGATCGGTCAGGGGCGTGACAATTCTCGGATTTTCCTGAAAGAAAACCCGGATGTTCTGGCGGCCGTGGAAAAAAATGTCCGGGAAAAGCTGGGCATCATTGTCAAAGACCAGGAAGAATAGCGTGAAAGCTCTGAATCTGGAGGCGGCCAAGCAAAAAGCGTATCAGCTTTTATCCCTGCGCCCGCATTCGGAGCGCGAGCTTGAAAAAAAACTGCTGGATAAGGGTTTTTCTAAAACCATCGTAAAAGAAGCACTGGAAAAACTTCATGAATTGAAGTATCTCAACGACGCCTCTTTCGCCGGCGGCCGGGCGCGCCATCTGGCGGCCGGCAAGCTCTGGGGGAACCGGAAAATAGCGGCCTGCCTGCGGGAAAAAGGCGTGGACGACCGGCTGATTGACGACGCCATCGCTTCAGCGCGCCGGGAGCTGTCCGAAGAAGAGGCCATCGCCCTGTGGCTGAAGAAGAAGGCGTCCAAAGGGCGGCCGGACCGGAAAGAAAAACAAAAAATTTTTCAAAGCCTGATGGGACGGGGCTTCCCGCCGGGCCTGATTTTAAAGATACTGGGAACGCCAGCGGAGGAAGAAGCAGATGGTGAAAACGGGTGACGCGATACGGGAAAGCTTCCTGAAATTTTTTGAGAGCAAAGGACACACGCGGGTGGCGAGTTCCTCGCTCATTCCCAAGGACGATCCCACGCTGCTTTTTACCAACGCGGGCATGGTGCAGTTTAAAAATTCTTTTCTGGGCCTGGAAAACCGGGGCTACACGCGGGCGGCCACCTGCCAGAAATGCGCTCGCGCCGGCGGCAAGCACAACGATCTGGAAAACGTCGGCGTCACCGCCCGCCACCACACCTTTTTTGAAATGCTGGGCAACTTCTCCTTCGGCGACTATTTCAAGGAAGAAGCCATCGCCTGGGCGTGGGAATATCTTACCGACGTCGTGAAGCTCCCTAAGGAAAAACTCTGGGTGACGATTTATGAAAACGACGATGAGGCGTTCGCCATCTGGCATGAAAAAATGAAAGTGCCGGCCGACCGCATCGTCAGGATGGGCGAAAAAAGTAATTTCTGGATGATGGGCGAAACCGGCCCCTGCGGCCCCTGCTCCGAAATTATTTTCGACCAGGGAGAAGGCACGGGCTGCGGGCGGCCCGAATGCGACATTCACTGCGAATGCGACCGCCACCTGGAAATCTGGAACAACGTCTTCACGCAGTTTGACCGCGATGCGTCGGGCAAACTGACGCCGCTCCCCAGGCCCAACATCGACACGGGCATGGGGCTGGAGCGCCTCACGGCCGTCATTCAGGGCGTTAAAAGCAACTACGACACGGATCTGTTTGCGCCGATCCTGCGTTTCGTTGAAAAAAATTCCGGCAAAACTTACGGCCAAAACGCCGACAACGATATTTCCATCCGCGTGATCGCGGACCACAGCCGGGCGCTCACCTTTCTGATCGGCGACGGCATTTTGCCTTCCAATGAAGGCCGCGGCTACGTGCTCCGAAGAATCCTGCGCCGCGCCGCGCGACACGGCAAAATGCTCGGCATCGACAAGCCGTTTTTAAACGAGGCCGCGATGGTCGTCATCGACATGATGAAATACACCTACCCGGACCTCGCTGACAAGGCGTCCTTCATCACCAAGGTGATCCTCAACGAAGAGCAGCGCTTCATGGAAACGCTCGACGCGGGCCTGCGCATTTTGCAGGAAGAGGCGGAAGCGCTCAAAAAAGAGGGAAAGACCGTCCTGCCCGGCGCGCTGATTTTCAAACTGTACGATACCTTCGGCTTCCCCACAGACCTTACGGCCGACATCGTCAAAAAAGACGGGATCACCCTGGACACGGAAGGCTTTGAAGCCGAGATGGAGCGCCAGCGCGAACGCGCCCGCGGCGCTTGGAAGGGCAGCGGCGAGGAAGCCGTCGCCGAATGCTACCTCAAGGCGTCGAGCTCCGGCGTCGTGAGCGCTTTTTGCGGGTACGAAACCGTTCGCAGGGACGAAGCGAAAGTCACGGCCATTTTCGTGGACGGCAAGTCCGTCGGAGCGGCGCCTACCGGCGAAAAAGCGGAAATCGTCCTGGATACAACGCCGTTTTACGGGGAATCGGGGGGGCAGACGGGAGATACGGGCTATCTCGAAGGCGAAGGATTCCGCTTTCAGGTAGAGAATACGAAAAAACCCATTGAGAATTTCATCGTCCATCAGGGCGTTATCCTGAACGGAGAAATCAAAATCGGCGCTGCGGCCCGTCTGGTCGTTGATCTGGAACGGCGCAGGGCCGTTGCCGCCAACCACTCCGGCACGCACATCCTGCAGGCGGCGCTCAAGGCCGTGCTGGGCGATCACATTAAACAGTCCGGATCGCTCGTCAATCCCGAGCGGCTGCGCTTCGACTTCACGCATTTTTCCAAAATCAGCGACGAAGAGCTGCAGCGCGTCGAGACCATCGCCAACGAAATGATCCGCAGAAACCTGGACGTGCAGACGGAAGTCTGCGCGCTCGAAGACGCGCTGAAGACCGGCGCGACGGCGGTGTTTGATGAAAAATACGGCGCGACCGTCCGCATCGTCAAAATGGGCGAGATGAGCATGGAGCTCTGCGGCGGAACGCACGTCGAGCGCACCGGCGATATCGGCCTTTTGAAAATCCTGCATGAATCCGCCATCGCCGCGGGCGTCCGCCGGATCGAAGCGGCAACGGGAAAAGAAGCGGTTTTGCATGTTCAAAAAACCGAGGCGGAATTGAAGCGGGCGGCGGGCCTCTTCAAAGCCGGACAGATGGAGGTGTTCGACCGGGCGGAAAAACTTTTGAGGCAGACGCGGGACCTGGAAAAGGAAATCGAAGCGCTCAAAGGAAAACT
>CAZVGQ010000165.1:0-3575 GCA_964626775.1 uncultured Smithella sp.
ACATCGGGCCCACCGGCCTGTTCATCGAGCCTTTCGGCCCGCTGTCCTTTGAAGAGGCGGTCGATGCGTTCAAGGAACAGGCGCGCGGTCTGATCGACGGAGGCTGCGATCTGATCGTAATCGAAACCATGATCGACATTCAGGAGGCGCGCGCGGCTCTGCTGGCGGTAAAAGAGCTGGGCGACATCTTCACTATCGCTTCCATGACCTTTGAAACCGACGGGCACACGCTGGGCGGAACGCCGCCGGAAGCGGCGCTCATCACGCTGCAGAGCCTGGGCGCCGACGCCGTGGGCTGCAACTGCTCCACGGGCCCCGACCAGATGGCGGAATATATCGCCGCCATGAAGCCTCTCGCCACGGTGCCGCTTCTGGCCAAACCCAACGCCGGCCTGCCGAGGCTCGAAGGACTGAAGACCGTATTCGACATGGATCCCGCAAGCTTTGCCGCCGGCGCGCGAAAACTGGCCGCGGCGGGCGCAAACCTGCTGGGAGGCTGCTGCGGGACGACACCCGCGCACATTGCTGCGCTCGCCAAAGCGGTCGGGAAGAAAAAACCCTCAAAACCCCGCCGGACATCGATCGCGGCGCTCAGCTCCGCCCGAAGCTTTCTCCCGCTGGACATGGATCAGCCGCTGCTGGTCGTCGGCGAAAGGATCAATCCCACCGGCAAGAAGGCCTTGCAGCAGGAGCTCTTGGAAGGCAAACTGTCCATCATTCGCCGAATGGCGCAGGAGCAGGAAGCGCAGGGAGCTTCTCTTCTGGACGTCAATGTCGGGCTGCCGGGCATCGACGAAGCCGCGACGATCCGAAGCGTGATCGGGCTTCTTGCCACCACCACCCGCCTGCCGCTGGTCATCGATTCGTCCAGGGTGGAAACCATCGAGGCGGCGCTGCGCCTCTATCCGGGCAGAATGCTGATCAATTCCATTTCCGGCGAAAAGGAAAAGCTCGCGAGGCTTCTGCCGCTCGCCGCGAAATACGGCGCGATGTTCATTTTGCTGCCCCTCACCGACGGCAACATTCCGAAGACGGCTGAAAAACGCCAGGCGGTCATCCGGTCGATTTATGCAAAAGCGCAAAAGGCCGGAATGACCAAAGAGGATTTTATTGTGGACGGGCTGACGATGGCGGTCGCCTCCGACAAAGACGCGGCACGGGAAACGCTGGCCACGGTGGCCTGGTGCAAAAAAACCTTTAAAAGCAGAACGGTTCTCGGCCTGTCCAATGTTTCCTTCGGTATGCCGGGGCGTCCCTGGCTCAACGCCGCCTTTCTGGCGATGGCGCAGTACTGCGGACTCACGATTGCCATCGCCAATCCGGCCGGCATCGAATTCATGAACGTGAAAAAGGCGGGTGACGCGCTTGTCGCCCGGGAAAAGGCTCCCCTGCTGTTCATTCGCCATTTCTCCGAACAAACCGCGCCCGCGGCGCCGCAAACCGCTTCGGCGCAAATGTCCCCGGAGGAAAAAGTCACCGCGGCCATTCTGGACGGCGATCGGGACCGCATCGTCTCTTTTGTCGAAGCGCTCCTTCAGGACGGACGTTCCGCCTCCCGAATCGTCGATGACCTGCTGATTCCGGCCATTGTGCGGGTGGGCGACCTGTACGAGAAGAAAATCTATTTTCTGCCGCAGCTCATGGCCGCGGCCGAAACGATGAAAAAAGCCCTGGCCCTGCTGGACCCGTATCTGAAGCAAAAGGCGGCCGCGGAAAAGGGCAAAGTTCTGCTGGCGACCGTTCGGGGCGATATTCACGACATCGGCAAGAATATCGTCGCGCTGCTTTTGAGAAATTACGGATATTGTGTTATTGACCTGGGCAAAGACGTTCAGGATCAGGCAATCATCGAGGCGGCCCAAAAGGAAAGGCCGGACGTGATCGGACTTTCCGCCCTGATGACCACGACGATGGTCCACATGAAGGAGATCATAACGCTTGCCCGCGCGGAGGGAATCCGGACGGACTTTCTCGTCGGCGGGGCCGTGGTGACGCAGGCGTATGCCGAATCCATCGGCGCATCCTTTGCCAGAGACGGCGTAGCCGCCGTCAAAGCGGTGGATCAACTGATCAACAAATGACGGTGATGACGACGGAAAAACACAACAGACTTTTGAGCGTTGGCGCATCGGTCGGACTTCACGCCCTGGCGGCGGCCGTCCTGATTTTCGGCCTGTCCGGCCATGCAACGGTCCCGGAAACGCCGGGCAGGCTTGCGGTTGTCTGGGCATCCATCGCTTCCGGAAAGGACACTTCTTCGCCGCCTGCCCCGCAAGCCGGGCCAAAGAAACCATCCGTCGCGGAGGGCCGTTCTTTTGCCGCAGGGGAGGCGGGGGCCGCGGACAATTTCCGGCCGGAGTTTTTCACAAACGTTTCCGCCGATGCAAAAGCAGTGTCCGACGCCGCATCGGAATCTTTCGGGATCCGGACAGCGGCCTACGCGGAAGCGTCCGGAGGCGGGGTTTTGTCCGATGCCGCAAGAACGCAGGCGGCCCCCGTCGCACAGCCGGTCGTTTCCAGCGCCTATCCCCGGTACCGGGAAAACCCGCCGCCCGGTTATCCGGAAACGGCGCGGCAAAGGGGCTATGAGGGCGTCGTGCTGGTCGCGGTGGAGATCCTGACGGACGGACGCGTGGGCAAAGCCGTCGTCCGCCAGTCATCCGGTTATGCCATTTTGGACCACACCGCGGTTGCCGCGGTCAGAGACTGGAAATTCGTGCCGGCCAAAAAGTCCGGCGTCCCTTATAAAACATGGGCCGAACTGCCCATCAAATTTGTAATCCACGAGAACTCACGCTCGTAATTTCATCCGGACCGGAGGAAAATGTTATGTCTATGGATCAAAGCACCGCCAAAAAGCGTCTTGGCAGAATCATCCTGGAGCGCTCCTTCAAATACAGCGACGACCCTCCTTTTACGCTGGCGTCGGGCCGCCAGAGTAATTTTTATTTCAACTGCAAACCGACCACGCTGGACCCGGAAGGCATGAATCTGATCGGCGAGGTTGTTTTTGACATGCTGAAAGAAGCGCCGGTCACCGCGGCGGGAGGCCTGACGCTGGGCGCCGACCCGATCGCCAACGCCCTGGCCGTGATTTCCTTTCAAAAAGGCAAACCGATCAAATCATTCATCGTGCGCAAAGATGTAAAGGACCACGGCACGAAAAGCGCCATCGAGGGAAACGTCGCCGCAGGCGAAAGGGTTGCGATTATCGACGACGTCATCACCACCGGCGGTTCGACGATCACCGCCATCAAACAGGCTCACGGGGCCGGTCTGGTGGTGGACAGGGTAATTACCCTGATCGACCGCGAGGAAGGCGGACGGGAAAACATTCTTCACCACACGGACCGCGTTGAATCCGTGTTCACGAGGACAGAGATCATGTCGCTGCGCCAGGAAATCCTGTCGGGACAGCAGCGGACATGAAGAGAATCCCCGCTTTTTCCGTTTTTTCGCTGTGGCTTGTGCTGATGTTCTTCTGTGCCGGCGTTGAAGCAGCCGTCATTCCCGTCACCAAATTCCGCTCCGCGGATCTGCCGGGCGGCGCGCCCGCCGGCTGGGCGCTGGAGAAA
>CAZVGQ010000166.1:0-3567 GCA_964626775.1 uncultured Smithella sp.
CCGCGGTCATTCGGAAGCTGTGGACAATGGGATCTGCCGTGTGCGGATCCGGATCCCCGCAAACGGTGAGAAGTCCGATTCGCTTGCCCCGCATTTTGGGGTAGTAGGCTTTCTGCCATCTCCACTGGGCGTCAAAAAAAACGCACCAGCGGTCCAGATAGGCTTTCATCTGCGAGGTCATCGACCAAAAATAAACGGGGACGCTGTGGATGACGGCGCCGGCCTCCAGAATCAGCTCCTGAATTTCGGCCATGTCGTCTGCGAGCACGCAGATTCCGGTTTTGTTGCATTTTTTGCAGTCTCTGCATCCGGCAATGTGTTTCCGGTCCAGAATAATTTTCTGCACAACGGCGCCGGCTTCCCGGGCGCCTGCCAGGGCCCGGCTCAGGAGAACATCGCTGTTTCCTCCGACGCGCGGACTTCCCATGATGCCAAGTACTTTCATGTTATCCTCCCGTTTCGTCAGGAATGAAAAACAATTGATTCCGATAATAGAAGTACCTTTTTCCCCGTCTTTTGTAAACGATAAAATAGTTGAAGAACTCTGCCGTCAAATGTGTTAAAAAACCGGACACTGAAAAGCAAAGCGGTGCTGCCGATGGCCATACCCTATCATGCCTTGATCTATCCTGAAGACCGGAGAAGCAACCGGAAATCCCGGGAAGCGTGTGAAAGCGCCGCGTTCGCCGTGATTGCCCATCGCGGGGCGTCGGCCTGCTGCCCGGAAAACACCCTTTCCGCCTTCCGGACGGCAATAGAGATGAACGCCGATATGGTGGAGCTGGATGTCCAGTTCACGGCGGACGGGGAAGTGGTCGTCTTTCATGATGAAAAAATATCGCGCTGCACGAACGGCCGGGGAAGGGTTTCCGACTACCCATTCGCCCGCCTGCGTCAACTCGACGCCGGCGCCTGGTTTCATAAAAAATTCGCGGGAGAGCGCATTCCGTCTCTTGCGGAAGTCCTGGCGCTCTGCAAGGATAGGATTGCCGTCAACATCGAGGTGAAAACGGAAGCGGTGACGGATGCCGTTTCCGGCGGAATTGAAGAGCGATGCCTGAAAATGGTCGATGAAATCGGCATGCGGGAGCATGTTGTGTATTCCAGCTTTGACCCCCGCGCCATTTTGCATTTCAAACAGATCGACACAGAGGCGCCGGTTGCCGTGTTGTACGAGAAAAAGCAGCATGGCTCCCGGCTGCCCTCGGAGATCGTCCAATGGCTTGGCGCCGATGCCTTCAATTGTTCGCGTCGCGAACTGAGCGGAACGTGGCTGGCGGATCTGAAGCGCCACGTCATTCCCGTGCATATCTATACGGTAAACGACGAAAAGAATATGCGGCGGCTGCTGGACCTGGGAGTAGACGGCATTTTCACCAACCGGCCTGATCTCCTGAGAAAAGTGTGGGAGGAATATAAGGGGTAAGGGATAAGAGGTAAGAGGTAAGAGGTAAGGAAACAGGAATGGGAGAGAATGCCGCCTTAAAAGAAAAAATGGTTTCTGCGCCCCGCGCGCCCGGTGTCTATATCATGCTGGATGCGCGCCGGAAAGTTATCTATGTGGGCAAGGCCAACGATCTGAAAAGCCGCGTCGGTTCTTATTTGACCGGCAGGGACACTAGGCCGATGGCGCCTTTTTTAATGGTGCGTGTTCAGGAGATCGAATTCATCACGACGGCCACCCAAAAAGAAGCGCTGATTCTGGAAAACAACCTCATCAAGAAGCATCGTCCGCGCTACAATGTCATTTTGCGGGACGACAAAACCTACTACCATCTGTCGCTGAATCCTACGGAAGCATTTCCGCGCCTGCGTCTGGTGCGCAAAAGACAAAATGACGCGGCGCTTTATTTCGGTCCGTACCCGTCGGGGCTGGCCGCCAAAGAAACGCTACGGTTCATTTTGCGCATTTTCCCCCTGCGCACGTGCCGGGACCGTGATTTTCGGCTTCGGGCCAGGCCGTGCCTGGAACATCAAATCGGCCGATGTCTGGCCCCCTGCAAAAACCGGATTGACGAAGCAGCGTACCGGACACTGGCGGAAAACGCCGTATCCTTTCTGCGGGGGCGACGGCGCGAATTGATTTCCGATTTGAAAAAGCAGATGGACGAGGCGGCGCAGAGTTTGCGTTACGAGGACGCCGCGAGGCTGCGCGACCGCATCGGTGCGCTGGAGCACGCGCTGGAGCGGCAGCATGTGGACGCGGGGGGCGCAGCGGATCAGGATGTACTGGGTGTTCATTCCGATTCCGGAACGCACCGGATCTGCATTCTGTTTGTGCGAGGCGGGAAGCTGCTGGGCAGCAAGTCCTTTACGCCGGTGAAAACGAAAGCGGACCGGGAAGAAATTCTCTCATCGGCGCTGCGGCAGTATTATGATGAAGCCGGCCTGCCGGAAGAGATCCTCCTTCCCTTCAGCCTGTCCGATGAAGCTGTTTTGCTCGAATGGCTGGCCGAAAAACAGCAAAGAAGCGTGCGCATCACCGTGCCCCGGCGGGGCGCGAAAAAAGCGCTGGTTGACATGGCGTGCACCAATGCCCACGAGCTGCAGGCGTCCGACCGCAGGAAGGAAGAGCAAAAAGAGGCCGCTTTGCTGTTCCTGCAGGAAAAGCTCGGATTGGCCGGCCTGCCGCGCCGGATCGAATGTTTCGACATTTCCAACCTGGGCGGAAAAAACGCCGTGGGGTCGATGGTGGTGTTTCAGGACGGGGAGCCGGACAAATTGGGCTACCGTCGCTTTCGCGTTTGCGGTCCGGATGAGCCGGATGATTACGGGATGATGCGAGAGGTGTTGACGCGCCGTTTCCAGGGTCGGGACCCGGTGCCCGACCTGCTGGTGGTTGACGGCGGCAAAGGACAGCTCAATGTCGCTCTTGCCGTTTTGAGCGACTTGAAGATCAAACTGGACGTCATCGGTCTGGCCAAGGAGGAAAGATCCTTTCTGGCGGCCAAAAGGAGGCTTCAGGGAAAGCCGGCAAAATCGGAGGATCGCGTCTATTTGCCCCGACGCAAGGACGCAATTTATCTTTCGTCGTCACCCGCCGCTCTGTCCCTTTTGCAGCGGCTGCGGGACGAGGCGCACCGGTTTGCCGTGAGCTATCACCGGAAATTAAAACAAAAAAATGATTTTCGCTCCGCACTGGACGACATTCCCCGCCTGGGTAGCCGGCGCAAAAGCCTTTTACTCCGGCATTTCGGTTCGTTTAGCCGGGTTCAGGAAAGTTCGCTTGAGGAGCTGCAGGCGGTGCCGGGCATCGGCAAGGACCTGGCCGAAACCATTTACAAGGCGTTGTCTTCGCGGGCAATGGTTTAAAGCCCGTCCTTGCGAGAAAGCGGTGCAATATGGGTTTGATTACGATTTTTTTTCTGGCGGTCGGCCTTGGCGTGGACGCTTTTTCCGTGGCGATCGGCATCGGCGCGGCCAATCATAAAAAGTCCTGGGCGCCGGTTTTGCGTCTGTCTTTTGCGTTCGGCCTCTTTCAGTTTTTGATGCCGCTTGCCGGATGGCTGGCGGGTTCGACGGTGGTCGGACTGATCCAGTCCTTCGATCACTGGGTTGCTTTCGCGC
>CAZVGQ010000167.1:0-3558 GCA_964626775.1 uncultured Smithella sp.
CAATATCAATGATCTGGTCATGCCGTATTTAAAAAAGATCGGAAGGGTGATCCGGGAAGACCCCTATAAGCAATACCTGAGTGTTTTGGAAAGCAATTTGAGAGAGATCGTGTCTCCCTTCATGAAGAATTTTCTGTCCTTACACAAGAGCCTGACCCCCCAGGAAATTCAGGTCGCCGATCTGATCCGCAGAGGCAAGAGGACCAAAGAAATTGCCGATATGCTCAACACGTCGGCCAGCACGATCGGGACCCATCGGAACAATATCCGGAAAAAGCTCAATCTGAAGAAAGAGGGAATCAATCTTCGCTCTTACCTGCAGTCGCTCCAATGATTCCGGCTTCATGCCATACCTCCGGACGGAATTCATCTGTTTTTCAATCTCTTTTGGCCGAATTCCCCTCTTCGGCCCGTGCGGCAAAGAGGAGGAGCGGGCGGCATCAAAGCACGTGCTTTCCGCGAGCCGGGGGTTTTGCCGTTCATAAAATCTTCTTGACAGGAAAACAGGCTTCTTATTAATTGTTTGCGAAGCAAGAAACTCTTGTTTTCGATTTCCCATAAGCGTTGTTGTCTTGTTCCGCAACGGAAGACAAGGCAGGTTCACAAAAGATATAAGAAAGGCGGGTTATGGCGGCGCGCATTTTGGTTGTGGACGATGACGGCAACAATCGTTTTCTTCTGGAAACCCTTCTCACGAGCCGGGGGTTTGATGTCATTCTGGCGATCAACGGCGAAGAAGGCCTGGCCGCTGCCCGTTTGCATCACCCCGACCTGATTGTATCCGATATTCTGATGCCGGTCATGGATGGATACACCTTCTGCCGCCAGTTGAAATCGGATGAGGTCCTCAAGCGGATTCCCTTTGTGTTTTTCACGGCCTCCTACAACACGCCGAAAGATGAAGAGTTTGCTATGAGCCTCGGCGCGGAGCGGTTTGTCTTCAAACCCCAGGAACCGGAAGCGCTGATCGCGACTCTGGAAGAGGTCCTGAAAGAAAGCCGTTTGGCTCCCCGGCGGGCGAAAAAGCCGCTCGGCGAGGAAATGGAGTTTTTCCGCCAGCACAATGAAGTCCTTTTCAATCAGCTGGAAAAGAAACTGCTTGACCTGGAACAGGCCAACGAGCGTCTGCGGATGATGGAGGAGCAGTACCGGCTGAGCTTTGAAAATATCACCGATATGGTTCTGGTTTTTGATGGGCACCTCACGATTACGAGCGTGTCGCCTAGCGCGGAGAGGATCCTGGGGTACCGGCCGGAAGAGTTCGTTGGCCGGCCCATCGACGATTTAAAGACCATCCTGACGCCGGAATCCTTCCAGCTGGCGGTGCAAAACATCGGCCAGATTCTGCAGGGTGAAATCATTACCTCCGCCGTTTATGATGTGATTGCCAGGAATGGAACCCTGAAATATCTGGATATCAGCGGATCGCCCCTGTTTCGCAACGGCAAAATTGACGGCCTCGTTTGTGATGCCCGCGATGTCACGGAGCGAGTGCTCGCGGAAAGCGCCCGGCGGGAGAGTGAAGAGCTCTTCGCGCAGTTCATGGGGTATTTCCCCGGTAGCGCCTACATCAAGGATTCGGACCGGCGCATCATTTATTTGACGGGGAATATTCAGGAGTATTTCGGAGTCGAGCCTCGGGAGTGGCTGGGAAAAAGAAGCGAGGATATCTGGCCCGAGGAGATTGCCCTGTCGTCCAGAAAGGACGATGAAGCGGTTCTGAGGGGCGAGGTGGTGCAATCCATCTCGCAAAGGCCCCAGAAGGACGGACCGCATACCTGGATCACGCACCGGTTTCCCATTCACCAGCACAACAAACCGCCTCTGATCGGCTGCATTTCTCTGGACATCACCGGGCAGAAACAAGCAGAGGAGAACCTTCGCGAAAGCGAAAAACGGTATCGAGAATTGTATGATTTTCTGCCGATTCCGGTCTATGAAATGGATTTTGAATCCACGATCACATCCGTCAACCACGCGATCTATGAAACTTTCGGGGGCACGGAGGAGGATTTCAAAAGAGGCTTTAAGGCCTGGCAGCTGCTGACGCCGGAGGCCGTTGAAAAATCGGTGGAAAACATTCGGCGGCTGCTGAATGGGGAACAATTGAGGGGCACGGAATACCGGTTAAAGCGGCTCGACGGGACCGAATTTCCGGCCATTGTCTTTTCCCGTTTGATTTTCGATCGGGGAAAGCCCGTGGGCCTTCGGGGGGCCGTCGTCGACATTACCGACCGCAAAAGGACGGAAGAGGTCATCCGGGAGAGCGAGGCGAATTTTCGCCGTTCCATGGACGATTCCCCGCTGGGCATTCGAATCGTTACCGCGGACGGTGAAACCCTTTACGCCAACCGGGCGATTCTGGATATGTACGGCTACGCCAGCATCGAAGAGTTTCAAAGCGTTCCGTTGAAACAGCGCTATACGCCGGAAAGCTATGCCGCGTATCTTGCCAGAAGGTCAAAAAGAGACCACGGCGACAGGGAACAGAACGAATATACCGTCGATATTGTCACCAAGAACCGCGACATCCGCCACGTGCGGGCTTTCCGCAAGCAGATTGTCTGGAACGGGCAACCCCACGATCAGATCATCTATCAGGACATTACCCGGCAGGTCCAGGCCGAGAATTCGATGCGGGAAAGTGTCGAAAAGCTGAGGAAAGCCATGGGAGGGACCATCCGGGCCATCGCCTCCGTTGTGGAGACCAAAGACCCCTACACGGCGGGCCATCAGCGCCGGGTCGCCGATATCGCCCGGGCCATTGCCCGGGAGATGAACCTGCGCCGGGAGCAAATCGACGGCCTGCGGATGGCCGCCATCATTCACGACATCGGGAAAGTCTCCGTCCCTTCCGAGATCCTGAGCTCGCCGAGGAAACTGACGCCCCTGGAATTCAGCCTGATCAAAACGCACGCGCAATCCGGGTATGACATTATCAAGGACATTGAATTCCCCTGGCCCATCGCGCGGATGATCATTGAGCATCATGAGCGGATGGACGGCTCCGGATATCCCAACGGCCTCACCGGGGACAAAATTCTTCAGGAGTCGCGAATCCTGGCCGTGGCCGACGTTGTGGAAGCGATGGCGACGCATCGTCCCTACCGGCCTTCCCTGGGGCTTGCGGCCGCACTGGACGAGATTACACAAAACCGGGGCCGGCTTTACGATCCGGAGGTTGTGGATGCCTGCCTGTGCATTTTCCGGGAAAAGGGCTATACCATCCGGGATTGACGATATCGTTTCAAGAGCCGCCAAAAAAACAAAGGAGATGCTTTTCCATGCGCCTGTTCCCGAAAGAAGAAAATTTTTTTGATCTGTTTGAGAAACTGGTTGAAAAGATTGAAGAGGGCGGATCCTTTTTCCTGGAAATGACCCGCAATCGGAATTATTCCGCGGCCCGGGTATCACGTCTGAAGGAAATCGAGCACGAGGCGGACGTCATTGCCCATACAACATATGAGCGGATGCACAAAACTTTTCTGACGCCCATCGACCGCGAAGATATCTACGCGCTGGTCAATAAAATGGATGAAATTCTGGACCACATCGAAG
>CAZVGQ010000168.1:0-3549 GCA_964626775.1 uncultured Smithella sp.
CCAGGAATCAAGGTCATTTTACGTAACCGTAATTATGACATAGAGCACTAAGTAATCTCCAATCAGCCAAGGTCGATCTTTCTTTCTGGTTAGGCCGGCCTGCAGAAGAACGTGTCGCAACCGTCGATTATCTGAGAAAGCAATATTATGGAAGCACAGAACGACTTCAAAGAGTTGTTAGAGTTATTCAACGAGCATAAAATTGAATACATCATCGTTGGGGCTTATGCCCTCGCATACCATGGCGCCCCCCGTTTTACCGGCGATATTGATATTTTTGTTAACCCTTCGATCGAGAACGCACAGAGAATATTGTCTGCTTTGGTGGATTTTGGTTTTGGCTCTCTGAACCTGACCGTTGAAGATTTTCAAAATCCTAATTCCGTCGTCCAGCTCGGTGTCCCTCCGGTTCGCATTGACCTCATTACTTCGATAACCGGCGTTGCATGGGAAGAAGCTGATAAGGGGAAGGTAGAAGGTTTATACGGAAATATTCCGGTTCCCTTCTTGGGCAGAGAACAATACATCGTCAATAAACGAGCAATAGGTCGCAAGAAAGACCTGGCAGATCTTGAATATCTTGGTGAAGAATAACCTGCAGCAAGGAGAAAAAAAGGGACGTTCTATTTTTTCATAGCCAGGCAATCCACCTGATCTCTACACGCCGGATGATTTCTTCGTTCTGGGAAGATGAAGTTGAAATGAATCTAAAAAACGTAAACTTTCCCCGTCAGCTTGAAGCGGCTGACCTCGCGGAAAAAATCCGGGAAACCCTTGCGGCTTCCACCATCCTGCTTTGGCAGGAGGGCAATTTGAGTGTGCCCCTGCTGCGCGTCAGCGCGCCGCTGGCCGAAGCCCTGCAAAGGGCCAGGCTGCAGCGGCGCATCCGTTTCGGTTTCGAAGATATTGCCGGCAGGCTCGCGGCGGAGAAGAAGGGCATCGATGCCGTGCGGCAAAAAATGACGTCACGGCAGCAAAACAGAGTTTCCCGCCTGCTGTTGTTTTCCAGTGACGGAGCGGATCGCCTTTATCGCCATATCGGGCAAATCCTGATCGAGCACCAGCCACGCCTTCTGGGTTGCCGGCTGGATGTGGACGGCAAAGCACTGGGAAAGTTACTCGGCGCTGAAAGCGCCGGCATTAAAGTGATTCTGGTCGAGCACAAGGACGCCGTGTCGGATATCCTGCGGGCGCTGGTCAACGGGAGGGGATGACCGGTTTTTTTGGGCCCATCATCGTTCTACGTTATCCACCCATGCGATGAGCAGAGGACGCGGAATTTACCGCAGCCGCACCGCTTAGGCGGGAGGCTGCACGGCCGGAAGGGGATTGGTTTTGATTTGCCGGTTGCATAATCGGAATCTTTTGGGTATAGGCCATCCTCTGAAGAGGAAACAGATCAGAAATGTCAAATATATCAAGGCAAATTCATGACCAATCGAATTGAAGTCGGATTTAAAAAAGGTATTCGCGACGCGCTGGGCGAAAAGACGAAAAAGCGCATTGCCGACAATCTGGGACTGCCGGTTGCAAGCGTTACGACCATCGAAGTCTATACCGTTGCCGGCGAACTCTCGGCCGGCGAGCTACACGCGGCGGCGGCCGGGCCGCTTTCCGACCCGGTCATTCAGGAATACAAGATCAACAAGCCGCTCGCAAAAAATTTCGACTGGCTCATTGAGGTGGGGTTTCGTCCCGGCGTGACCGACAACGTCGGCAAAACCGCGCGCGAAGCAATCACGCTGCTTTTGGGCGATGTCAGTGGCGAAAGAAAAATCAGCGTTTATACATCTCGGCAGTATCTGATCTCCGGCCCGATCACCAAAACCGACGCGGAACGGATTGCATCTGATCTTCTGGCCAACGACCTCATCGAACGCCATCAGGTGGTCGGCCGGGCGGAATTTGATTTTCAAAAAGGCGTCCCCGCGCACATTCCGCAGGTCACGGGCAAGGACGAACCGCAGGTGGCTAAAATCAACCTGACCCGGCTTGACGAGGCGGCGCTTTTGAAAATCAGCCAGGAAAAGCTCCTGGCGCTCAACCTCGAGGAGATGCAGGCGATCGCCCGGTACTTTGCCGACCCCGCGATCGTCAAAGCCCGCCGGAAATTCGGCCTGGATGAAAACACAACCGACGTGGAGCTGGAATGCCTCGCGCAGACCTGGTCGGAGCACTGCAAACACAAAATCTTCAACAGCCGGATCGAATACTTTGACGGCCGGACGAAAAAATCCATCAACTCGCTTTTTAAAACCTATATCAAGGGCTCGACGGCAAAAATCCGCAAAGCCAAAGGCAGGAAGGATTTTTGCCTGTCCGTGTTTGTGGACAACGCGGGCGTTATCAAATTCAACGACGATCACAATCTGGTTTTCAAAGTGGAGACGCACAACTCGCCCTCCGCGCTCGATCCCTACGGCGGGGCGCTCACCGGGATCGTCGGCGTCAACCGCGATCCGTTCGGCACGGGGCTGGGCGCCAAGCTCATCTTCAACACGGACGTGTTTTGCTTTGCCTCGCCTTTCCACAAGAAGAAACTGCCGCCCCGCATCCTGCACCCCCGCCGCATTTACGAAGGCGTGCGCGAAGGCGTGGAGCACGGCGGCAACAAAAGCGGCATTCCGACGGTGAACGGCAGCATCGTCTTTGACGAGCGCTACCTGGGCAAGCCGCTCGTTTACTGCGGCACGGCCGGCATCATGCCCGCGCGGCTGAACGGCAAGCCCACGCATACCAAAGAAATCAAACCGGGCGACGTCATCATCATGACGGGCGGCCGGATCGGTAAGGACGGCATTCACGGCGCGACGTTTTCCTCGGAGGAGCTCCACGAAGGCTCGCCGGTGACGGCCGTCCAGATCGGCGACCCGATCACGCAAAAGAAGATGACGGACTTCCTGCTCAAAGCCCGCGACCGGGGGCTGTACCGGGCGCTCACCGACAACGGCGCGGGCGGTCTGTCGTCCTCCATCGGCGAAATGGCCACCTATTCCGGCGGCTGCGAAATCGATCTCGCGCTGGCGCCACTGAAATACGCAGGACTCCAGCCCTGGGAAATTCTGGTGTCGGAAGCGCAGGAGCGCATGTCGCTGGCCGTCGATCCGAAAAAAGTCGACAAATTTATGGAACTGGCGCGCCGCATGGGCGTGGAAGCCACGGTGCTGGGCAGATTCACGAAGTCCGGAAGATTTCACGTGCGCTACGGCGAAAAGACCGTAGCCTGTCTGGATATGAAATTTCTGCACGACGGCGTTCCTCAGATGAAGCTGGTTGCCAAGTGGAAAGCGCCGAAGCATGCGGAACCGAAATTTGCCCAACCTGCCAATTTGAACAAGGCGCTTGCGCAGATGCTTTCCCGCCTCAACATTTGCTCAAAGGAATCCGTTGTCCGCCAGTACGATCACGAAGTTCAGGGCGGCTCCGTGGTGAAGCCTCTGGTCGGCGTGCAAAACGACGGGCCGTCGGACGCGGGCATCGTTCGGCCGGTGCTCGATTCGATGGAAGGCGTCGTCGTGGCGCACGGCATCTGCCCGCGACTGAGCGATC
>CAZVGQ010000169.1:0-3528 GCA_964626775.1 uncultured Smithella sp.
GCAGTCCGATGCTGGAGCAGAATATTTCTTTTTTTAAAGTACGCTGTAAATGCATGCTACTCTCTTTTTTAAGTTGAATTTTACACTTAGCAATAAGCATACCAGTGCAAAGAGCATAAGGCTTGCATTGCAAATTATTGTATTTATTGACTTTGTACAGGAGTGACTCCGGAGGGAATGCCTGGCTGGTTCGCTATTTTGTGGTTAAAACAACACACTGACCCGTATCAAGGTTGTTTATTGTAAGGCTATGATTTATTTATAAAATACTTTATTTACCCGCTAAAACAGCTCCTTTTGGGCCCCCGACGCTTTCAGGCCGAAGTGCTCGTATGCTTTGGAACAGGCGACACGCCCCCGCGCTGTCCGCTGCAGATACCCTTCCTGAATCAAATAGGGTTCGTAAACATCTTCAATCGTGACTCGCTCCTCGCCGATGGCCGCCGCAAGGCTTTCCACGCCGACCGGGCCGCCGTTGAATTTTTCAATCAGCGTCAAAAGCAGTTTGCGGTCCATCTGATCAAAACCCTTTTGATCGACCTCGAACGCGTCCAGCGCCCGGCGGGCCAGATCGCCGTCGATGGTTCCGTCGCCTTTCACTTCCGCGTAATCGCGAACGCGCTTGAGCAGGCGGTTGGCAATCCGCGGCGTGCCGCGCGCACGATGGGCCAGTTCCCTCGCCCCGTCCGCCGTCAGCTTCACGTTCAGAATGGAGGCGGAGCGCGCCAGAATCACGGCCAGCTCCTGCGGGGAATAGAATTCCAGGCGGAAGTGCATGCCGAAGCGGTCGCGCAGCGGCGAGGTGAGCGATCCGGCGCGCGTGGTCGCGCCCACCAGCGTGAATTTGGGGATGTCGAGCTTCATCGACCGGGCCGATGGCCCCTGGCCGATCAGAATATCGATGTGGAAATCCTCCATGGCCGGGTAGAGAATTTCTTCGACAACGTGCGAGAGCCGGTGAATCTCGTCGATAAACAAAACCTCGTGCTCGTGCAGATTGGTCAGGATCGCCGCCAGATCGCCGGGGCGCTCAATCACCGGACCGGACGTGACCTTGATGTCCACGCCCAGCTCCCGGGCGATGATATAGGCCAGCGTTGTTTTCCCCAGGCCCGGAGGCCCGTACAGAAGAACATGATCCAGCGACTCGCGCCGTTTTCGGGCGGCCTCGATGAAAATCGCGAGATTGCTCTTCACCTTGTCCTGACCGACGTAATCGGCCAGCCTGGGCGGACGCAGCGTGTTTTCCAGCGCTCCTTCGTCTTCGGCGCAGGCCGGATCGATCAGCGGATTTTTCAAATGAGCGTCCATACGTTTTCACCCACAAGCCGGCCGGCTTCAGCCCGCCAGAATTTTCAGCGCTCTCTTCAGGAGCTGGTCCATCGCCGGTTCTTCTTTCAGGTCGCGCGCGGCTTTCTCCAGGGCATCCCGGGCCGCGCCTGCCTTATACCCCAGATTCATCAAGGCGGAAAGCACGTCTTCGCGCATCATCTCCGCCTGTTTTTGTTTCGCGTCCGCGGCCGGGATTGCATTCGCGGCTATTTTTTTCATGACCTTTTCTTTCAGCTCCAGAATCAGCCGCTCGGCCATTTTCCGGCCGATTCCGGGAATGGCCATGAGCTTGGTCAGGTTGCCCGTGGAGATTGCCTCGAGCAGCTCCGCGGAGGAAATTCCCGAAAGAATGTTCAGCGCGACTTTCGGCCCGATGCCGCTGACGGAAATCATGAGCTGAAAAAGCTCCCGCTCTTCACGCGTGTAAAAACCGAACAGGTGAATCGCGTCTTCCTTGACCGATGTGTGGATATGCAGGGTGATTGTCTGATCCGCTTCCGGAAGCGCATAAAAAGTTGTGAGCGGAATAAAAACACGATAACCGACGCCCTGCGCATCCACCACAACGTGGGAAATTCCCTTATAGGCGATTTTACCGGTCAACAGGGCAATCATTCAGATCGGCTGCTCCTTCATGAAGTTGGCCTGGCAGATCGCCGCGGCCAGCGCGTCCGCCGCGTCCGCCGGCGGCAGGCCGTCGAGTTTCAAAATCGCCTTGACCATGATCTGCACCTGCCGTTTTTCGGCCCGGCCGTAGCCGACCACCGCCTTTTTCACTTCCAGCGGTGAATATTCAAAAACCGGAAGCCCCCTCGCCGCGCAGGCATAAATCACGACTCCGCGCACCTGCGCCTGCCGGATCAGGCTGCGGACATTTTTCCCGTAAAAGATGTTTTCCAGGCTGACCGCCTGCGGATGGTTTTCAGCGATCACGGCGCCGAGCTCGCGGAAGATGTCCATCAGCACCTCGGAGAGAAGGGAATTCTTGCGGGCTTTGATTTCACCGTGGGCCACATGACGCAGGTAGTTGCCGCTTTTGTCAATCACGCCGTAGCCTGTCACATGAGAACCGGGATCGATGCCTAAAATTCGCAAATTGCCTGCTTTCGCTTGCCATCCCGAGCGTCTAACTCAACTTCTCCATGACATCTTCGTCAATGTCGAAATTGGAATAGACGTTCTGGACGTCGTCGTTGTCTTCCAGCTTCTCCATCAGCTTCAGCATGGACTCCGCCTTGCCCGCTTCCAGCTTGACGGTGTTGGAGGGAATCATGCTGATGCGCGCCTCCAGATGCTTGATGCCCTTCGCGTCGAGGGCTTTCTTCACCGCTTCAAAAGCCGCCGGCTCCGTGATGACTTCGTATTCCGTGTCTTCCGTTTTGACGTCTTCCGCTCCCGCGTCCAGCGCCAGCTCCATCAATTCGTCTTCGCCGATCACTTTCCTGTCGATGACGATGCTGCCTTTCTTGGCAAACATCCAGGCCACGCAGCCGTTCTCACCCAGATTCCCGCCGTGCTTGGAAAAGATGTGCCGGATCTCCGCCACCGTCCGGTTCTTATTGTCCGTCATGATATCCACGATGACCGCCGCGCCGCCCGGTCCGTAGCCTTCATAGGTAAATTCTTCATAAGCATTTGCGCCGTCGCCGCCGCCCGTGCCTTTTTTGATCGCCCTTTCGATATTATCCTTGGGCATGTTTTCTTCCTTGGCCGCCATGACCGCCTGCCTCAAACGGGCATTGCCTTCAATGTCGCCGCCACCCAAACGCGCCGCCAGCGTAATTTCCTTGATAATTTTGGTAAAGATCTTGCCGCGTTTGGCGTCAATCGCCCCTTTTTTTCTTTTGATGGTGCTCCATTTGGAATGGCCGGACATAGGGTACTCTCCTGACAAAAAAGTTGATCTTGCATATTTTTTTGCCTTCTAGCATAAGGCGATAAGCTTGTAAAGTTAATTACATATTCAAACCGGCCTCAGGATTATGAGGACTGGCTGGAGCGGCTGGCGTCGCACGCGCCGACATCGCAATACCTGCATAACCGCACCGGCGAAGACAATGGCGACGCGCATCTGAAACGTCAGGTCATGGGAAGGGAAGTCGTCGTGGCCATGACAAAAGGCAAGCTCGACTTCGGCCCCCGGGAGCAGATTTTTTACGGCGAATTTGACGGCGGGAGAAAGAAGAGAGTACTGGT
>CAZVGQ010000170.1:0-3521 GCA_964626775.1 uncultured Smithella sp.
ACCAAATAAACAGGAGACAATAAAATATTTGCTTGTAATGGCCGGGGATATTTGGTTAATAAATCAACGCTGCATGCCTGTGGATCCGAACCGTGCCGTGAAAATTGGTTCTGCAAACCGAAAAACGAATGATATCAAGGAGAAACTATGGGCGAAAACATCTGTGATTATTCACAAAACATTGTTGATCTGAGGCGCCACATGTGGATGGCCGGCGTCGAAGTGGAGCTGAGAAGGCTGATCTGGCAGATCGCCGTTGTCGGCAAGTACATTTCCGCCAAAATTCATGAATCCAACCGCAAACTGGCCGGTTTCAAAAACATTTACGGGGAAGAGCAGCTGGCGCTGGACCGCGTGAGCGATGATATTCTGAAAAGCAAACTGCATCATTCCGGCTTCGTCAGCCATTACGCGTCCGAGGAGCTGGACGACATCGTTGCCATCGGCAACGGAAAGGAAAAATACATCGTGACCGCCGATCCGCTGGACGGATCGTCTCTGGTGGACACCAATCTGGCCATCGGCACGATCATCGGCATCCACAAGAACTCCATTTTCGACTGCGGACGGAATTCCATGGTGGCCGCGCTGTACATCACCTACGGGCCGCTGATCACGATGATTTATTCGGCCGGAAAGGGCGCGCATGAGTTTGTTCTGGACCGCGAAGGGGAATATGTGTTGTCGGAGGAGAACATCCGCCTGAAAGAGAAGGGATCGATTTTTTCGCCGGGCGGCCTGCGCAGGGACTGGACGGACGCGCATCTGAAGTTCATCGACAAGCTGGAGAGCGACGGCTACAAGCTGCGCTACAGCGGCGGCTTTGTGCCGGACATCAACCAGGTGATCATCAAGCGCGGCGGTTTGTTTACGTATCCCGCCCTGAAGAAATCCCCTCAGGGGAAGCTGCGTCTGCTGTTCGAACTGCAGCCGATGGCCTTCATCGTGGAGCAGGCCGGCGGCAGGGCGACCGACGGAAAGGACGATATTCTTTCCCTGAAGGTCACCTCGGTGGATCAACGGGCGCCGATTTATATCGGCTCCGCGGCGGAAGTGAAGATGGCGGGGGAATTTCTGTCGCAATAATATCAGAAGTAAAGGAGCAGCCATGATTTACGAAAACAAAGATCAGTTGAAAAAAGGATGCGAAGCTACTCTATCCTGTGATGGCGGAGACGTCCGCATTTTGGATGAAGAAAGGTTTCGGGGCAGATTGATTGATGATTTGATCCAGACCGTGGCGTTCAGTCCCGATCAGGGAACGAGGGAAGCCGCGGGCTTTCTGATCCGCCGGGGCGCGGCCGCGCTGGGGATCGTGTCCTCGTCGATACAAGCCCTCTACGATGCGATGGGGCGCGGGGAACTGGGCGGCTTTACGGTTCCGGCCATCAACATCCGCGGCATCAGCTACGATGTGGCGCAGGCGGTTTTCCGCGCCGCGATCGCGGGAAGCGTCGGGCCGGTCCTTTTTGAAATTGCCCGGTCGGAAATCGACTACACCCAGCAGAGACCTTTTGAATACACCTGCGCCGTTACGGCGGCCGCCGTGAAAACCGGTTGGCGCGGGCCGATCTTTCTTCAGGGCGACCACTTCCAGATGAACGCCAAAAAATTTGCCGCGGATCCGGAAAAGGAAACGCAGGCGGTCAAGAATCTGATCTGGGAAGCCATCGAAGGCGGTTTTTACAACATTGACATTGACACCTCCACGCTGGTGGACCTGTCGCAGCCCACGATCAAGGATCAGCAGCGGACCAACTTCTCGCTGGCGGCGGAACTGACTACCATGATCCGCGATCTGGAGCCGGAAGGCATCACGATTTCCGTGGGCGGGGAGATCGGCGAAGTGGGCGGCAAAAACAGCACGGTGGAAGAGCTGCAGGTTTACATGGAAGGGTATCTTGAGGAGCTCAAGAAGCGCGGCGACGCCTTCAAGGGCATCAGCAAAATCAGCGTGCAGACCGGCACGACGCACGGCGGCGTTCCGCTGGCCGACGGCACGGTCGCGAAAGTCAAAATTGACTTTGATGTTCTGGAAAAATTGTCGGACGTCGCGCGAACGCGATACGGTTTAGCCGGAGCGGTTCAGCACGGGGCTTCCACGCTGCCCGACGAGGCGTTTGACCGCTTTCCCGCCACCGGCACGGCGGAAATCCACCTGGCCACGGGCTTCCAGAATATGATTTACGACAGCAAGGTTTTCCCGGCCGACCTTCGGGCGAGGATCTACGATCACCTGAAGACCAATATGAAGGGCGAATGGAAGGAAAAGGACACCGAAGAGCAGTTCATCTACAAAACCCGCAAGAAGGGCTTCGGGCCGTTCAAGCTGGAGTTGTGGCATCTGCCGGCGGATGTTCGCCAGGCCATCTGCGCCGAGCTGGAGCGCCAGTTCGCGTTTCTGTTTGACAAGCTCAAGGTCAATGGCACGCGGGACATTCTGGATCGTTGTATCCAGACGGTCGATGTGCCGTTGAAAATGCCCGCCTGCCTGAAATGTTAGAGCGGGCAAAGCACGCAGGTTTGTCCGCGCTATCGATTGCAGGGAACGGTTTGAATAACCTGACCACCTGAAGGTGGCGCGAGGTCACGCGAGAGTTCCCTGCTGTGTCGCGCGGCGGAAATCGGACGTGTCCTGTAGGGAACAGGGTATGCCGGATGGGGTAGAGCCATGAAAGCGGCCGTATTGGAGAGCATCACGAACATTCGGGATAATCCGCGGCCGCTTTCTTTTGTGGATCTTTCCGATCCCGAACCCTTTGAGGGTCAGATTCTGGTCAGGGTTTCCGCCTGCGGCGTCTGCCACACCGAACTCGATGAAATCGAAGGCCGGACACCCCCGTCTTCCTTTCCCTTTATTCTGGGCCACCAAATTGTCGGCATTGTTGAAAAATGCGGTCCGCGGGCGCTGAAATTCTCCGCCGGCCAAAGGGTCGGCATCGGCTGGATCGGTTCGGCCTGCGGGACATGCCGATATTGCCGAGGGGGAGCGGAAAATCTCTGCCCGGATTTTAAGGCGACCGGCCGCGACCTTCCGGGCGGCTACGCGCAATACGTGGCGGTCCTCGAGGATTTTGCCTTCCCTGTTCCGGATACTTTTTCCGACGCCGAGGCTGCGCCGCTTTTGTGCGCGGGCGCCATCGGCTGGCGATCGCTTCGACTGGCCGGTCTTTCCGACGGAGAGCCCCTGGGGCTCACGGGATTCGGCGCTTCGGCCCACCTCGTCCTGCAGTTGGCCCGCCACCTCTATCCCCATTCCAACATCAGTGTTTTTGCCCGCTCCGAGCGCGAACGCAATTTTGCCCTTTCTCTGGGCGCGGGCTGGGCGGGGGATACCGCTGAAAAAAGCCCGCGGAAACTGGCCGCCGTCATCGATACCACGCCCGCCTGGAAGCCGGTGGTCTGCGCGCTGGAAAATCTTTTGCCCGGCGGACGGCTGGTGATCAATGCCATCCGCAAGGAGGCGTCGGACCGGGACCAGCTCCTGCGCCTCGACTATCCGCTGCATCTCTGGCAGGAAA
>CAZVGQ010000171.1:0-3517 GCA_964626775.1 uncultured Smithella sp.
GCGCGAGAAAAGCCAGGAAAAAGAGAACAAAACCAATATTATGAATCCAGGTGGCGGTCAGGACGATCGCCAGCGATAGATCCGGCGCATAAAGGTTTTTGTAGGTTTTGATCAGGCCGGAAACAACGAGCAGAAGAATGATCCATGCCATTCCCGCGTAGGCCAACCGCTGCTCCGGCAGATACTTGTGCATCGGCGGCTCCTGGCCGAAGCCGAACAGGCTCTTGATGACGGTGACGGACGCTTTCATGTCACCTTTTTTCGGCAGCAAACCTGTTTCGCCGCGTGCTCCGTGGTACACCAGATGAAAGATTCCGGCGGCCGTAAAAACCAGCGCCGCCGCGTAGTGGAGATAAAGGGAGGTGATGAAATCCGCCGTCCAGCCCAGCCCCGGCACGGTGACGATATAATAGCGTTTGGCCACGGGTAGTTCAAAGATTCCGGTAGCCAGCAGAATCAGGCCGGAAATCGCGATGGCCCAGTGTTCGATCAGCTCCAGCCGGCTGTGGCGGATGACCCGGTTTTTTTTCGAAAGGATCTTTTCAGTCACGGTCTTCCTCCTGGCGGATCTTGCGGTCTCTGCGGCGTGAAAACCAGCCGGCCGCGCCGGCGAGCGCCAATCCCAAAACGGGGGAAGCCAGCACGGCTTTTCCCAGCGGGTCCGTTCCCGCCATGCGCCGCTTGACGCCCGGCTTCATGTCCGGCTGCCCGGGTTTTTTGGTCATGGTTTGATTCAACAGCTCGAACGATACAGGAGACACATAGAGCGTTGCCGTGCCGCCGTTTTCTTTCTGACCGTAAATGTGCCCGTTGATCTTGCCGGCACGGGCCTGCGCTTCTGTTTCTATCTCTTTTTTGGGGCCGATGAGCATGGCGCCGCGCGGACAGGCTTCGATGCATCCCGGCTTTTTTCCTTCCTTTAACCTGTCATTGCAGAGGTCGCATTTATACATGACGCCGTTGCCCATGAAATCGGGGAGCACATGAAGGTAAATGCCGACGCCGGACTGACGTTGCGGGATTTCCCACGGGCAGACGTCCCTGCACTTGGCGCCGCCGAAGCACTGATCGGGGTTGATGACCACCGAGCCGTTCTTATTTTTGTGATTGGCGGAAAACGGGCAGATGGTCGCGCAGGCGGGGTTGTCGCAGTGCATGCAGCGCCTCGGGACAAACAGGGTTTGGCTACGGCCGTCCACGGTTACTTCCGTCCGGTGCACGTAAAGATAGTTGTAAGGGGTCAGACGGTTGAAGACGCCCTGCTTTTTGGACCAGTCTTCGATGGTTTTTCTCGGCCAGGGCTCGGGGATGTGGTCCGCGACCTGTGGGATTTTGTTGGCGTTGATGCTTCGGCAGGCCTGGACGCAGGCCGGCATGTTGCGGTCCGCGCATCCGTCGCAAAGGCTCAAATCGATGAGCGTCGACAGGGATTCAGACGATTCAGCCCGCGCGGCCTTCGGCAAATGGACTCCCGTCAGAGCCGCGGCTCCGGCCGAAATCCGAAAAAAAGAACGACGGGTGATTTTAGACGTTTTGCTCGAATCCAATTTCTTTCCCCTCTAGGACATGCCGATGAAACGGGTCAGCGCGTTCTGAAATTCTTCAATGCTCTTTTCCTGATCATCGGCCGCCTCCTGAATGCAGCGCCTCATGTTGGCCTGAATGATCACCACGCCGGTTTTTTTCATGGCTGCGCTTGCCGCGTTGAGCTGGGTCAGGACATCGGCGCAGGGCGCTTCCTGCTCCACCATCCGCTCCAGCCCGCGGATTTGCCCCTCAATTCGCTTTAATCGGTTTAATACCTTGATTCTCATTTCGTCCATAATATACCCCGTGGGGGTATATATAAACACTCCCGGGTTTCCTGTCAAATGGTTTTTTTATACTGATTTTTGAAATCACAGCTTGACAATGGAAGCCCGCTTCATGGTAGCTGTGGGAAAAACATCGCGTGGAGAAAGCCGTGGATCCTGCCTGCGACCTGAAAAACATTTACCGCGCCGCCGTTCGGGAGGTAGACCCCGCGGGCCTTATTTTATCCCGCGTCCGGAAAGAGGGCCGGAAGCTTGTGCTGCAAGGGCAGGAAGCGGAAAGGTCGGAAGACCTTTCCCTCTACCGGCAGGTGATGGTGCTCGGCATCGGCAAGGCCTCGGCCCGGATGGCATCCGCCATGGAAAGCATCCTGAACCAAGAGCTCACCTCGGGATTCGTCATCACAAAATACGGCCACGGGCTGAACCTTCGGAAAATAAAGGTTCTGGAAGCGGGCCACCCCGTGCCGGATGAAAACAGCCTGGAAGGAGCCCTCATCCTGACGGGAATGGCTGAGGCGGCGGATGAGCACACGCTGATCATCAATCTGATTTCCGGCGGAGGGTCATCCTTGTTCTGCCTGCCCGCGGAAGGCATCAGCCTGGACCACAAGCGCAGGACAACGCAAACCCTGCTGGCGTCCGGCGCCGGCATTGACGAGGTCAACTGCGTTCGGAAGCATCTGTCGAAAGTCAAGGGCGGGGGGCTCGCCCGGATCGCGAGCCCCGCCCGGCTCATCAACCTGATTTTGTCGGATGTGATCGGCGACCGGATCGATACCATCGCATCCGGCATTACCGCTCCTGACCCCACCACGTTTCAGGACGCCCTCTCGATCATTCATCAATACGGACTGGACGGCAGGCTTCCGGAAGCGGTGATGGACCATTTGGCTCGCGGGGCCAAGGGCGAGGTGGCCGAAACGCCTAAAGTGGGCGATTCGGCATTTTGCAACAGCATCCATCTGATTCTGGGCAACAACACGCTGGCCTGTAATGCGGCGCGGGCGTCCGCTCAGAAGCTGGGGTATGACGCGCGAATCCTCAGTACGATCCTGTCCGGCGAGGCGGCCGAAGCAGGAAAGTGCTTCGCACAGCTTGCCAAAGCCATGGATGCGGAGAAATCCCCGACGGCAAAACCGGTCGTCATGATTGCCGGGGGCGAAACAACCGTCACGCTTCGGGGCAAGGGAAAAGGAGGAAGGAATCAGGAAATGGCACTCGCCTTTGCTTTGGAGCTGCACCGAATCCTTCCGGATTCCGCCAACATCTTTTTTCTATCCGCGGGTACGGACGGCAGCGACGGTCCCACGGATGCGGCGGGCGCGATGGTGACGCCCGCGCTGATGGAAAAGATGAAAACCATCTCCCCCGAGGCCGCATCATGCCTTCAGGATAACGACTCCTATTCTTTCTTTCAGACGCAGGGCGGTCTTTTCATAACGGGCCCGACTTATACCAACGTCTGCGACATCCAGATTCTCGCCGTGACATGATGCAGGGCATGCGGTAAAAGGCACGGACGGACAGCGCAACCGAAGACGGAACCTTCCGTGCCACACCCGGGTCTGCTTGACTTGCCTCGGCAACCGGCCTATACTTTTTTGGAACGGAAGCTGATTTCAATCAGCGGACAAAGAAACGGAGGTCATATGAATATGTACATCGATTATCAGAAACGCATCAACAAGATACAGGATGAAATG
>CAZVGQ010000172.1:0-3511 GCA_964626775.1 uncultured Smithella sp.
GCGCGCGCGACACGCTGCGCCTGGAGTCCGGCATGATGCTCAACGGCCAGGATATCACGCAGGAGACCTGCCCCTTGGAGGTTCCCTACGCCTGGTTGGTGGACTGGAGCAAGGATTTTGCAGGGAAAACCGCGCTTTCGGCAGTGAAGCAGGCCGGCGTCCGCAAAAAACTGGCCGGCTTTGAGATGACCGGACGCGGCATCGCGCGGCATGGTTATCCGGTCGCGAAAGACGGCAGAACAATCGGCTCCGTCACCTCCGGCACATTTTCACCGACGCTCAACAAGGCGATCGGCCTGGCGTTTGTTAACAGCGAAAATGCGGCGCCGGACACGGAAATCGCCATCGGCATCCGCGACACCATCAGTCCGGCAAAAATTGTTCCTCTTCCCTTTTATAAAAGACAAAAATAAATCCCGTAAGGAGACCCGGCATGTCCAAACCAAACCCCCCCGACAGATTGTATTCAAAAGACCATGAATGGATCCTGGACCGGGGCGACGGCACGGCCTTGATAGGCATCACCGATTACGCCCAGGAAATGCTGACGGACATCGTGTTTGTGGAGCTGCCCCCGATCGGCAAAAAAGTCGCGGCGGGAGAGCCGCTGGCGGTGGTGGAATCCGTCAAATCCGTGTCCGATGTTTACTCGCCGGTCGGCGGCGAGGTCATCGCCGTCAACCAGGCCCTTGAAAACACGCCGGAGCTCGTCAACCGGGACGCTTTCGGCGAGGGGTGGATCGCCCAATTGAAAGTGGCCGATCCGCAAGAGTTGAATGCTCTTCTGAACGCCGCCGCTTACGAGGCCCTGATTCAGGAGGAGAAGCACTAAATCCATGGATTACTGCCCCCACACTCCCGACGACATCGCGCAAATGCAGGCGGTAATCGGCATCGAAAGCATCGAAGAGCTGTTTGCCGATATTCCGCAAATATTTCGCCTGCGGAGGATTCCCGGCATGCCGGCATCTCTTTCCGAGCAGGAAATCTGGGAGCTGATGCGGACGCAGAGCGAAAAAAACCGGACGCCGCGCGCGACGCTTACCGGCGCCGGCGCCTATCACCATTTCATTCCGGCGGTGGTGAACCACATTGTCGGACGCGCGGAATTCTACACGGCTTACACGCCCTACCAGGCGGAAATCAGCCAGGGCATTCTGCAGGCCATTTACGAATACCAGACCATGATCGCGCATCTCACCGGGACGGAAATCGCCAACGCCTCCATGTATGACGGGGCTTCGGCCATGGCGGAAGCGGCCGTGCTCTGCACCAAAATGTCCAATCGATCGAAACTGATCGTGGCGCGGTCGGTCCATCCCCAGTACCGGCGGGTTTTGCAAACCTACGCGTGGGCCAACGGCTGCATGCTCACGGAAATTCCCTGGCTGCCGGAAGGCCAGGTAGATAAAGCTGCGCTTGCGGCCGCGCTGGATAAAGAAACGGCGGCGGTCATCGTGCAAAGCCCGAATTTCTTCGGCTGCATCGAAGACATCGAGCCCATGGCCAACGCAGCCCATGAACAGGGCGCGATGCTCATCGCCGGATTTACCGACGCCACCAGCCTGGGCATACTGAAACCGGCGGGTGAAAGCGGAGCGGATTTCGTCGTGGGCGAAGGCCAGAGCTTCGGCAACCCGCTGGGCTACGGCGGCCCTTATCTGGGGATTTTCGCGGCGCGGGAAAAATATCTGCGGCGCATTCCCGGCCGGCTCGCCGGCGCGACGGTGGACAAAAACGGCCGGCGCGGATTCGTGCTGACGCTCCAAACCCGCGAACAGCACATCCGCCGGGAAAAGGCCACCTCCAACATCTGCTCCAATGAAGCGCTCTGCGCGTTGGCCGCGGGGGTTTATCTGGCGGCGCTGGGCAAGAATCTGGGCAAACTGGCCGCGCTCAACGTTCACAAAACGCAGTATCTGAAAAACAAACTTCTGCAGCTTCGAGGCTGGCGGGAAATCTTTTCCGCGCCTGTGTATAACGAATTCGCGCTCGACTGTCCCGACGCGCGGTTGGTCAATGAAAAGCTGCGCGGGGAAGGCATTGTCGGCGGATACGACCTGTCAAAGGATTATCCGGAGCTGGACCAGGCGCTGCTCTTTTGCGCAACGGAAATGATGTCCAAAAAGGACATCGACCAGGTCGTGGAAATTTTGAAATAGGGAAAAACGCATGGATCTTATTTTTGAAATCAGCAAACCCGGGCGCTCGGGCGTGCAGGTTCCCGCAAGCGACGTGCCGGCCGTCAACATCGATGACGCCATCGGCCAAAAATATCTCCGCGGCGGCCTGGACCTGCCGGAAGTGGCGGAAATCGATCTGGTCCGGCATTACACCAATTTGTCGCGGCGGAACTTCGGCGTCGATCTCGGTTTTTATCCGCTGGGCTCCTGCACCATGAAATACAACCCCAAGATCAACGAAAATATCGCGGCCCTTCCCGGCTTTGCCGGCCTGCATCCGAACGTGCCTAGTGACTTTGCGCAGGGAAGCCTGGGGCTGATGTATGACATGCAGAAGCTGCTCGCCGGTCTTTTCGGCATGTCCGACTTCACGCTGCAGCCGGCGGCGGGCGCGCACGGCGAGCTGACCGGCGTCATGATGATCCGGAAATATTTTGAAAAGCGCGGCGAAAAGCGCCGCCGAATCCTGATCCCCGACGCGGCGCACGGGACCAATCCCGCTTCCGGCGCTCTTTGCGGGTTCGAAACCGTCACGCTGCGCTCCAACCCTGAAGGCGGCGTTGACCTGAACCATCTGGAATCCCTGATGACGCAGGACACCGCCGCGCTGATGCTCACCAACCCCAACACGCTGGGCCTGTTTGAACGCAACATCGAAAAAGTGGCGGCGATCGTCCACGGCAAAGGCGGCCTGCTTTACGGCGACGGCGCGAACGCCAACGCGTACCTGGGCAAAACCCGTCCCGGCGATCTGGGCTTTGACGTCATCCAGCTGAACCTGCACAAAACCTTTTCCACGCCGCACGGCGGCGGCGGTCCGGGCAGCGGCCCGGTGGGCGTGGCGGAAAAGCTGGTCGATTTCCTGCCGGTGCCCCGCGTGGTAAAAAACGGCGAAGCGTACAGCCTGTCGGAAGATTTTCCCGATACCATCGGCCGCGTCCGCGCCTTTTACGGAAACTTTACGGTCATCGTCAAAGCCTACGCCTACCTCCGCTCGCTGGGCGAGGAAGGCCTTCGGCGCGCGACGGAAATGGCCGTGCTCAATGCGAACTATGTTCAGGAAAGACTGAAGCCGTATTTCGACCTTCCCTATGACCGGATCTGCATGCACGAATGCGTTTTTTCCGGAAACCGCCAAGTGGCCGAATCCGGCGTGCACACCACCGATATCGCGAAACGGCTGATCGATTTCGGCTACCACCCGCCCACCATCTATTTCCCGCTCATCGTGCCGGAAGCCATCATGATCGAGCCTACCGAAACGGAAAGCAAAGAAACGCTCGATGCCTTCTGCGACGCCATGATTGCCATTGCACAAGAGGCCAAAG
>CAZVGQ010000173.1:0-3505 GCA_964626775.1 uncultured Smithella sp.
TTTTCTATCGGACAAGGGAGGACAATGAAATGAAGATTCGGGACATGTTGAAAGCCACGGGATTCAAAAGTCAATCTTTAATCACCGTTGAAGCGGATGAATTCGTTTCCGCGGCAATCCAGAAACTGATCCAGCACGACAAAGGGGCTCTTCCCGTCACGGACGAGAAAAATGACCTGATCGGCATCATTACGGAAAGAGACATTGTTCGCAAGTGCCTCGTGCGGTGGGGGAATTGCGACGACAAGAAGGTCGGGGACATCATGACCCACGAGGTTGCCATTGCTTCGATGGAAGACGATCTGGATTACGCCATCAACACGATGAGAAATAAAAAGATCCGGCATATTCCGATTGCGGACGGCAAAAAGGTGGTGGGCATGATTTCCATGCGGGATATCCTGGGATTTCAGTACGAAGAGACCAAAGCGGAGATCAAATACATCAAGCTGATGCCTCAGCGGCCGGTCTTTAAATAGCATTTTGTTCAGATCGCCGTCCCTGAATCCTGGGCGGCGGGCCCGTTCGACGTCCTCCCTCTGTAGGGAGAAGCGGACGGCCTTTGGACCCGGTCTGTTTTCAGCAGGCGGGAGTTTTTCACACGCCACGTGAAAAACCCCGCCTTTTTCTTCAGGAAATCATCCATTTCTTTACTTTGGCGCCGAAAGTCGCTATGAATCATGAATCACCGAGATAGCTTTCCGCCGCCTGCCGCGAGGCGATTGGGCTGCCGTTTCGACAGAAGGATGCTTGCAGAAAGGAACAAGAAGCAAAGTGGGTTTATTCGACAAACTAAAAGCGGGGCTGACCAAGACCCGGGACGCCCTCACCAAAAATCTGGATCAGCTTGTTTTCGGCAAAAGGGTTCTGGACCAGGCGCTCTACGACGAACTGGAGGAGCTGATGATTTCGGCGGACATGGGTCCGCAGTTTACCTTTGATCTGATTGAGGATGTCAAGCAGCGGGTCAAGCGCAAGGAGCTTTCCGACGCGTCGCAGATCAAGAAGGTTTTGCAGGAGCGCATGATCGCCATTCTTCGGCAGATGGAAAAGCCGCTCTCCGTCCCGAAAAACCGGCCTTTTGTCATCATGGCCGTCGGCGTCAACGGCAGCGGCAAGACCACCACCATCGGCAAACTGGCCCACCAGCTGCGCCGGGACGGCCATGAAGTTTTGCTGGTTGCCGCGGATACCTTTCGCGCCGCGGCCATCGAGCAGCTGGAGGTTTGGGGCGGACGCGTGGGCGCGCCGGTCATCAAGCAGAAAATGAACGCCGATCCCGCCGCCGTTGTTTTTGACGCCGCCGGGAAGATCAAAGCGGGTTTTAACGGCGTGGTGATTGTGGATACCGCCGGACGCCTGCACACCCGGACCAATCTGATGGAAGAGCTTAAAAAAGTCAAAAGGGTCATCAGCAGGGAATTGCCGGGGGCTCCGGAGGAAATTCTGCTGGTTCTGGATGCCACGACGGGCCAGAACGCCGTCATTCAGGCCAAAATGTTCAAGGAGGATATCGGGGTAACCGGCATTGTGCTGACCAAGCTGGACGGGACTTCCAAGGGCGGAGTGGTGGTGCGCATCGCCGGCGAACTGGGCCTTCCGGTGCGCTTTATCGGCGTCGGCGAGGGGCTGGAGGATCTGCGGCCCTTTGACAGCGGGGATTTTACGGCCGCTCTTCTGGATTAGCCGGCCGCTCATGAAGGCGGCGGATCATGAAAACATTCGCCATCGGTGACATTCACGGCTGCCTGGATCAGCTTCAGCGTCTTCACCGGAAGATTCCGGCCGATCCGGCGGAAGACACCCTGGTTTTCATCGGCGATTACATTGACCGCGGCCGTGAAAGCAGGGGTGTGGTGGACTATGTTTTGGGACTCCGCGAGGCCTGCGCCAAACTGGTCTGCCTTTGCGGAAATCATGAATCCATGCTCCTGAACTATCTGGAAGGCGTGGAGGAGGAGTTGTATCTGCAAAACGGCGGCGGCGCGACGCTCCGGGCCTACGGAATCTTCCTGTCGGATTCCCCGCGCGTCCGGAAGGAAAAAATTCCCGCCGAACATCTGAGCTTTTTTGAATCGCTTCTGCCGTATTATGAAACGGATCAATATCTGTTTGTTCATGCCGGACTGCGTCCAGGGATAGGGTTTGCCGAGCAGTCCGCCCAGGATATGCAGTGGATCCGGCGGGAGTTTATCGATTCCGAAGAAAATTTCGGAAAGCGGGTGGTTTTTGGACATACGCATTTCAGCGCGCCGCTGGTTGCCGAAAACAAGATCGGCATTGACACCGGCGCGGTTTACGGCGGCCGACTCACCTGTGTGGAGTTGCCGGCGTTAAAATTTTATCAGGACTAGACATGAAAATCATCGAGTGTGTGCCGAATTTCAGCGAAGGATGCGACGAAGCAAAGATCGATTCGATCGCCCGTGTTTTGAAGGCGTCCGGGGGGATTCGCCTGATTGATTACAGCGGAGACCGGGATCACAACCGGAGCGTTTTCACGTTTCTGGGGAAACCGGAAGATGTGCTGGCCGCGGCGCTGGCCGCGGCGGGTCAGGCGCTGAAGGTCATCGATATGCGGCGGCAGACCGGTGTCCATCCCCGATTGGGGGCGGTGGACGTGGTTCCCTTCATCCCCCTGGGAAAAACGAAAATGGAAGACGCCGTGAAGCTGGCTCGCCTCTTCGGCAACCGGTTATATGAACAGTTTGGCGTGCCGGTTTATTTCTACGGCGAAGCGGCGTTGCTTCCGGGGCGCAAAGAGCTTGCGGATGTCCGTCGCGGCGGCTATGAGGCCCTGAAGGAAAAGATGTCCATTCGGGGCGACGCGCCGGACGTCGGCGAACCCGTTTTTCATCCGAGCGCAGGCGCAACAGCGGTCGGCGCCCGCGAGCCGCTGGTGGCGTACAACATCAATTTGAACTGCGATGATTTGAGGCTGGCGCAGAAAATCGCCTCGCTTATCCGCGAAAAAAGCGGCGGGTTTCCGCATGTGCGCGCCATCGGCGTCATTTTAAAGAGCAGGCATCTGGCGCAGGTCTCCATGAACCTGACTTCCTGCCGGGAAACACCGCTCAAAGCGGTTTATGAAAAGGTGGAGGCGCTGGCGGCCGAACGCGGCGTAAAGATTCTGGAGTCGGAGCTGATCGGTCTGGCGCCCAAATGCGCTTTTGCGGGCACCAAGCCTGAAAAGCTCAAGCTGGTGAATTTCAGCAAAGAGCGCCTGCTGGAAACGCACCTGAAGGCGTTCGCGAGCGGGTAAATATGAAAAGCGTTTCAATATCCTCAAAGCGGATGAAAACATATAATCAATTCTCTTTAAATTGAAACCTTTTTTCCCGAAATAATCTAAGGCAGGCATCCGCAACCGCTTCATCATAAAGAACGCCTCTTTGATTTTCTATTTCCGCCAGGGCTTTTTCAATGCCCAAGCTGGCACGATAGGGCCGATGTGTGGCCATGGCTTCCACCGTATCGGCCACGGCAAGAATCCGGGCCTCGATCA
>CAZVGQ010000174.1:0-3466 GCA_964626775.1 uncultured Smithella sp.
TCAGCAATCTGGGGGGCGTCTTTGCCATGCTCAACGGCCGGGAATTCTGGTATGGACCCTATCTGCCCATTTTCTTCATTGCCTCCGCCTTCCTGATGGGGTGCGCCGGCGTGATTTTTTTCACGGTTCTCGCCTACCGCGTCCATCGTGAACCGCTGGACCGCCCAATGGCCGACGCTCTGGCGGCGGTTGGAAAGCTTGCCGGCGTGATGCTGGCGGTGATCATGTTTTTCACGATCTGGCGGATGGTTACCCTGGCGGTGGGAGGAACGCATGGGATGCTGGTGCGCGACGCCCTGGTCAGCGGTCCCTTCGCCTTCAATTTCTGGGTGCTGGAGGTTGGACTGGGCATGATTCTGCCCTTTGCGCTGATTCTGTGGTCCGCGGGAAAGCGGATCGGCCCCCTGTTTCTGGCTTCCGCCCTCGTGATTTTCAGCTCTTTTTTCATGCGCCTGGACATGGTGGTTGCGGGCCAGATTGTTCCCATGTACTGGGAACTCGGCGTCAGGGAGTATGCCAAACTGCATGCGTATTCGCCCACCGGGCATGAAATTCTGGTGGTGCTGGCTGGCGTTGGTCTTTCCGGCGCGGCGTTTCTGCTGGGAGAAAAAGTTTTTCAGGGATTCCGAGAGGTTCAGGTTGCCGGGCCTCCTTCAGCCGGAACACTTGAAGACGTAGCGCAGGAGCCTCAAATGGCATCCAACGGAAAGGTTGACGGCTAACCATGATCTTCAAATCGCTGAACAAGGAACTCATGATGAAAGACCCGGAAAAAATTTCCGAAATGGACCGCCGGGAATTTCTGAAAATCGGCCTGGCCATCACCGGTGTTTTTGCGGGGGGCTCCATCGTATCGGTGGCGTCCGCGGCCGAAAAAATATTTCCGAATGGATCGATCGCGGAGAAATATCCCTACCGGCCGCATTACTGCATGGTGATCCGTGTGGACCGTTGCATCGGCTGCCGCCGCTGCGTCGAAGGGTGTGTTGCCGTCAACGCCGTGCCTTCTTACGGTTGGCGCACGCTGGTGCTGGAAAGAGAAGTCCGGCAGGCCCTGGGCCAAAAGCGGGAATTCATTCCCGTCCTGTGCAATCAGTGCAACAATCCTCCCTGCGTTCGCGCCTGTCCCGTAACGGCGACGTACAAGGACCCCCAAAACGGCATTGTCATGATGGACAACAAAAAATGCATCGGCTGCAAAATCTGCATGGCGGCCTGCCCGTATGACGCCCGCTACTACAATGAGGAAAGGGGCGCCGTGGACAAGTGCGACTTTTGCCTTGAAACCAGGCTCTCGCGCGGCGAGAAGAACACGGCCTGCGAGGCGGCCTGCCCGGCGGATGTCCGGGTGTTCGGGGATCTGTCCGATCCCGGAAGCCGTGTTTACCGGCTGGTGCACCAGCTGCAGAAGCCGGTCTGGGTGCTTAAAAAAGATACAGACGCCAAACCCAATATTTTTTACACGAAAGGGTAGGCAAAATCAGCATGCGAAAACGTTTCCTCGTTCTATTTGCTCTGCTTTTGATCGGTTGCGCAACGGCCGCCGCCGCGGCGGATCAGGCGAAACCCGGCATTCTTTACACCCAGCCGCTGGAATCGGTCATCTTCCGCCATCAGGACCATGCACAGGAGGGAAGTGCCTGCGTCGTTTGTCACACCGGTTTGTTCGAAATGGAAGCCCTCCACGTTCAGAACAATAAAGACTACCATATGGATTCCCTGTACAAGGGGAAATACTGCGGCGCCTGCCACAACGGCAAAAAGGCCTTTGCCGCGGATACCCAGTGTGCGCGCTGCCATCTCGGATCCGGCGTTCCGGCGCCGCCCAGAGACACGCCGCCGTACAAAAAAACCGTTGTATTGGGCAAGGGTGAACAAAGCGTGACATTTTATCACGAGGTTCACGCGAAAAAAACAACCTGCCGCAGCTGCCATCCGTCCCTGTTCAAGCCCGGCGAAGGAACCACCCGGGTCCGTATGGCGGACCACGGCGGGGGCCGGTTTTGTTTTGGTTGCCACAGCGGCAGGAACAAAGACGCCTTTGCTTGGAGCGATTGCAGCCGCTGCCACCGGAAATCCGTCCCCGCTCCCCGGGAAACCATCCATTTCGGCAAGGGGACGAAAGCCGTCCCGTTCCGGCATGGAAGCCACCAACTCAAAGGAGGATGCAAGGTCTGTCATCCTCGGCCGTTCGCCTACCGGAAGGGGGCCGCGAAGATTGATTTTGACGATCACCGGAACCGGAAGGCGTGTTTTGCCTGCCATGCCAAAAAGAATGGATCGGCCTTTTACGACTGCAATCGCTGCCATCAGGATAAGCCTGCGGCCAAACCCGGCGGACCCGATACCCTGAAATATCAAACGCCCTGGAAAAACGTGTACTTCCATCACGAAAGCCATAGCGGGTTTTCCTGCACCGCCTGCCATCCCACTCCGTTTGCCATGAAAAAGGGCAAAACAAAAATGGTGATGTCGGATATGATTCGCGGAAAAACCTGCGGCGTCTGTCACAACGGGACCAAGGCCTTTTCCGCCCGGGAATGCGCCCGGTGCCATAAGAAATAAATCAAACAGCGGGAGAAGGCGCTTTTGACCAAAAACAAATCCGGCATCTGGTCGTTTTTTGCTTCCGTTCAACTGGCCATCGTGCTGCTTTCCCTGATTGCTTTTTTTGCCCTGGTCGGCACGCTGGTTCCCCAGCGGGAGGCGGCGGTTGCCTTTGCCGAACGCATTTCACCCGCGCTTTTTTCCTTTCTTCAGAAAATGCAGATCTTCGATCTGTATCACTCCGTGTGGTTCATCCTTTTATCGGGACTTCTGGCCGTCAACCTTATCATCTGTTCACTGGATCGCTTTCCCCTGGCGTGGCGTCGCTTCCGAATGAAGCATGAGCCTGAAAATGAAGACGTCTTCCGGCATGTGCCGGAAGAAAATACGTTTTCGGCCCGGACGGACGTTCAGACGGCGGCGGACGCCGCCCGGTCTCTGCTGCGAAGAAAATATCGCGCCGTGGAAAGGGCGGATGGACCGGACGGTGTCCGGCTTTGCGCCGAGAAGGGGCGCTTTGCCGGTTTCGGCGTCTACATTGTGCATGTGAGCATCCTGGTTTTGATAGCGGGCGCGATCCTTGGGTCGGTTTTTGGTATTGAGGGATACGTCCACATTCCGGAAGGGGAAGCAGTGGAGGCGATTTCCCTGCGCAGCGGAAATGTGCCGTTGCCCCTGCCCTTTGCCGTGCGCTGCGACAAATTTACCGTGGAGCTTTACGAAAGCGGCATGCCCAAAACGTTTCAGTCCGACCTGACCTTTCTCAAAGAGGGCCGGGTGGTCCGGACCGCGAAGCTTCGGGTCAATCACCCCGTTGAATTTGAGGGATTCCGCTTTTACCAGTCGAGCTACGGCGCGGCGCCTGGAGGGAAGGCAACGCTGGCCCTTTCCAGGGAAGGAGGCGCGCGCGACGTCATGA
>CAZVGQ010000175.1:0-3454 GCA_964626775.1 uncultured Smithella sp.
CTTCCGGTTCGGGCGAGCCGCAGTGAATCCCGCAGCCGGCAACAATCGTGACTTCAGCGTCATCGCCGATAATGAAGGCATTCTGCACGACGTCATACAGACCGGCCTGGCTTAGAATCACAGGAATATGAACCGACTCATTTTTCGTCCCCGGTTTGATTTTGACGATAATGCCCGTTTCATCGGCGTTGGTCTCAATATTGATGTTGGCCGACACATGGCGGCTCAGCAGTTTGCCGTTTTTTCGTATATTATAGGCGCCTTTCGGCAATTCTTCCAGTTCGGCTACGGTTTTCAATAATGCTCTATCGATAGCATCCAGCATCACGATCTCCCTCACAGCTGTTGCGATACGTACACACGCTCAAATCATCCAGCAGCGGCATGGCGCCTTCCAGATTTCCGTTATAAACGATCTTACCCAAGTTAATAATGATTACCACATCCGCAGCCTCCAGAAAGGCTTTATTATGGCTGACCACGACGGTGGTGGTGTGGTTTTCGGCCAGTTCCTTTTTCAGAAGATTCACCATTGGTCCAATCGTCCATAAGTCGATTCCCGTGTCCGGCTCATCATAAATCGCCAGTTTGGGATTGGCGGCAATGGTTGTCGCCAACTCAATTTTTTTGATTTCACCGCCGGACAGTCTGGCGTCTACTTCTTTATCCAGAAAAGACAGGGGGCAAATACCCACACGGCCGAGAATCTCCAGCAGTTTGCTTTCATCTTCAATGCCGGTGGCCACCGTCAGCAGATCGCGAAACGTAATGCCTTTAAAGCGGGCGGGCTGTTGAAAGCTGTAGGCGATGCCGGCTTTGGCCCTTTCCGTGATCGACAGGCCGGAAATATTTCGCCCATTGAAAAGAATGTCGCCGCTGGATACAGGATTGATCCCCATGATTAGCTTTGCCAATGTGGTCTTGCCGCTGCCGTTCGGCCCGGTGATCACATAAAATTTTCCGTCGTCGAACGTGAAATCAATCCCGTCAATAATACTGCGCACACCGCCGCTTCCATCACCGTCGGGTACGGTAAAATACACTTTGTTTAGTTCCAGCATGAAATCTGCCTTTTCTCGTAAGATTCTTACGATCCCGATATATGTTGCTTTGCGGATTCTGTCAATAGCCAGCTCCTGATCCGTTTCCTGATGTCCACCATGCACTCTTTACCAGTCACTATCCATCGTTCATTCCTCTCGCGATCGCTTGGGATTGCCGGCAATGTCACGGATTGTTGTATAGAGAGGCTTCTACCTATATGCATTGGTGTGCCTACTCTCTTGTAAAGCAGGCTGTCTTTGAAATCAAAAACAAGCGCCCGGACGGATTTCGTGCCATTGTCAACGCTGAGAATAAATTCTCGGGGCATGAATCCCCTCTGGACGCATAAGGTTATCTGAAAAGAATGGAACAGAGCAGATACTTAAAGAGCAGGGAACTTGCGTCCGCCTGCTCTTTAAATGTGGATGGCTGGTCAATATTACTTCTTGGCTGCCTTTTTCACGACTTTCTTTTTCGCCACAGGCTTCTTTGCTGCAACTTTCTTCTTCGCCGCCGGTTTCTTGGCTACGGCCTTCTTCACGACTTTCTTTTTCGCTACCGGTTTCTTTGCTGCGGCCTTCTTGACGACTTTCTTTGCTGTTGCTGCCATTGGGTTTAGCCTCCTTTAATTGAGTTTACTTCTTCTTTGCAGAATCCGTAATCTTACAAATGCGGCTTAATATTACTTTATTTTTTTCTTTCGGTCAACAAAAACTATAATAAATATTTACTTTTTTTATTTTTTTTCAAAAAAGTTTTTTTCGGATGAAAAGACTGTGAAAATAATTCTGGCCAGAGAGCCGCGGAAAAAACACAACGGGATGAAACCGTGAGACCCTTTGATGAAGAGGTTTTCAGGCTTTTCTGATCAGAGATATGTTTTCGCTCCGACGAAGCGCCGGGCATAGTAATCGGAGGACAGCGCGTCGATGCGGATTTTTTTTCCGCTGGACGGTGCATGAATAAACCTGCCGGCGCCGATGTAAATGCCCACATGCGAAACTTTTCCGCGTCCGCGCGTGTCGAAAAACACCAGATCGCCTTTCTGCAGATCCTCCCGCGCAATCGAATCTCCCGCGTCATACTGCGTTCGTGAATGCCGCGGCAGATCCAGACCGTTGAGCTGATAAACCGTCATGGTCAGTCCGCTGCAGTCAAAGCCGCTGTCGGCGGAAACACCGCCCCACAGATAGGGCACGCCGATAAAATCATGAGCTGTTTTCACCAGCGACTCCCGTAAATAATCCGTTCCGTACTGACTGCGTTTGGCCGCGGCGGAATCTTCCGGCAACACGATATAGTATTCTTCAATCACGCCCGCCTGCTTGAGCGACTGCGCTTGAAGCCGTGCCGACTCCTTCGTCGTGAAGTTCCCGAACCGCACCTTGAACAACCCGTCGGCCGCTCTGAAATAGGTGGCGGGAAGGCCCTGGCCTTTGAGCTTCTCCGTCAGACGCACGGCATTTTCCACCCGGGCAAAGGCGCCTGCCTGAATCGTGTGCCCCATCGCCGCGAGCTGCTTTTTTTGCGGCCTGGGCGCAACGGGATACACTTTTGCTTCGGGGCCCGCGCAAGCCTGTATCAGCAATCCCATCAGCAGAAGAACCGCCAGTCTGAAGCAGATTTTTTTCATCTTCCCTTTTCCGCGCGACGCCGCATTAACCTTTCCAGCGGTTTTGCACAAACGCCACCGCTTCTTCCCGGCTGCGAATTCTGTTTTCCAACTGTTCTTCTTCCAGCGTCCGCAGGATCTCCCCGATGGGTTTTCCTGGAGCAAAACCCATCGACAGCAGATCATCTCCTGTCAGCAGGCGCGGCGGATTCAGATCTTCATGCTCCGTCTTTTGCAGTTGCTCCCTGCAGAATTCATAATGGTCCAGCATCCCGTGACTGGCCAGGCAATCCAGCCGGTGCAATTGCAGATGCAGCGGAAAATTCGGCATCCGCAAAAACCGCTTCAATCGGGCAGGCCGCATTTTCTGCACATTCATAAACGCCATGTGCCGGCCAATCAGATCCAGAACGGTTTCCCGCCGGGCCCTTGAAAACCGAAGCCGGCGCATCACGTCTTCCGCGATAGACTCCCCCTGCTTCACGTGTCCGTAAAAATGAACGCCTTTTTCATCCTCCGTCCGCGTGACGGGCTTGCCGACGTCATGCAAAAGCGCCCCCCAGGCCAGCGCCGTGTCCGCCTCCGGCCGGTTTTCCTCCGACAGGATTTCCATCATCATCAGCGTGTGCCGCCAAACGTCGCCTTCTGGATGAAAACGGGGCGGCTGTTCCACCCCCCGCATCCGATCCACTTCCGGTAGAATTTGTTTCAGCAGACCCGTCTCGGCCATCCATTCCAGCCCCCTGCGCGCTCCGCCCCTCGTAAGGATTTTATTCAATTCCTCCTGCACGCGCTCCG
>CAZVGQ010000176.1:0-3425 GCA_964626775.1 uncultured Smithella sp.
GTCAGATTTTCGCTGGCCGCAAAATGGCTGAACAGGCCTTCCAGGATCAGATGGGGCAGCGTCAGAATGTGCCGGATCAGCTCCAGGGCTTCGCTGTGCATCGTCCCGCCGCGGCCCATGCCGGTGTCCACTTCCACGTGGACCGGCAGCTTCCGGCCGGCGCGGGCGAGGCGGCTTTCGAGCGCCCCGGCAAATCCCGCGTCGGAAACGGACGGCGTCAGATTGTATTTGATCATGTCCGGAATTTCCGACGGAATGGACGGCCCCAGAATGACCACGGGCGCTTCAATGCCGCTGACCCGCAGCTGAACGCCTTCATCGGCGTTGGCCACGCCCAGCATCCGCGCGCCCGCTTTCAGGGCGGCATGGGATATTTCAATCGCACCATGGCCGTAAGCGTCGGCCTTGACGGTCTGCAGGAAATCAACGCCGGGGCCGATCAACCGCTGAATTTCGCAGAGGTTCGCGGTGAAGGCATCCAAATCCACTTCCACCCAGCTGCGGTATTTCTGCTCGTTTCCCGGGCTCATTTCTTCGTCATGACGAACACGCCGTCCCACGGCTCGGGAGGCGGGTTCTCTTTCAGATTTTTGCACCGCTCCACATACATCTTCGACGGGTAGTCGTTGGGCCGCGAGGCCAAAACGCCCTGAAACGCGGCAATCGCCTCATCCCACTTCGCTTCCCGGTAGAGCGCCAGTCCTCGGGAAAAGCCTTCCAGCAGGTCTTTGAACGCCGCCTCGTTCTTTTTCTCGCCCAGCAATTCGTAAATATTGACCGGCTTCAGCTTGCCTTTGACGCGGACGCCGTCGAGTTCGCGGCAGCACATGGCGTCTTTCACTTTTTCATAGGTGAACTCGCTGATGATGATATTGGTGCCGTATTCCTTGTTGATCCCTTCCAGCCGGGAGCCCAGGTTGACCATGTCCCCCATGACCGTGTAATCAAAACGCATCTCCGATCCCATGTTGCCCACGACCATGTCGCCGGAGTTCAGTCCGACGCCGATGTCAAACACGGGCCGCCCTTCCGCCTTCCATTTTTCCTGGAGCTTATGCAGCTCCTCCATCATGGCCAGCGCGGTCCGGCAGGCCCGCAGGGCATGATCCGGCTGATCCAGCGGCGCGCCGAAGACCGCCATGATGGCGTCGCCCATGTATTTGTCCAAGAGTCCGTCATGATGGAACACCTGGTTCGTCATCGTCGTCAGGTATTCATTGAGCAGGGCGACCAGTTCCTCCGGCGTCAGTTTTTCAGAAATGGTCGTGAATCCCCGAATGTCCGAGAACAAAACGGTCAGGTCTTTCTTGTCGCCGCCCAGCTTGAGCTTGTCCGGGTCTTTCAGCATTTCATTGATGACCGAAGAGGTCAGATAGTACTGGAACGCGCCGCGGATCTTTTTCTTTTCCCGTTCTTCCTTGAAATAGTGGTAAATCGTGATGCCCAGATAAATCGTCGCCATGGTGATCAGCGGATAGATGAGGTTCAGCCAGGTGTTGAAGCTGAAGAAAACGAAGAAATTGATCACGACAAAAGCGGCAATCATCAAAAAAGCGGCGGCCATACCGGTAAGCGGCCTCAGACGGGGAATCAAAAGCCCGAGAATCAATCCGAAAAGAATAATCGCGCAGACATCGATGAAACGGGTCACGGAGGAGTGGATCAGAAAGTTCTGGTGCAGAATATTGTCGATGACGTTGGCGTGAATTTCGACGCCGGGAAACGTGGAGGAAAAAGGCGTTACACGCAAGTCATAAATACCAATGGCCGTTGCGCCGACCAGCACGATCTTGCCCGAGAAGGTGTCCTTCGGAAGACGGTCGGCCAGAATGTCGGCGATGGAGTAATGGGGAAACGTCTGCGGCGGCCCCATATAATTGATCAGCAGCTGTCCCGATTCATCCGTCGGGATCACGATATCGTCGATCACCACGCTCTTTGCGCCGAAGGGCTCGAGATTCAGCGACAGATTGGGAAAATCGAGATAGGACTGAACCAGAGAAACCGCCAGGGACGAATAGTAATTGTTCTGAAAAGCGATGACCAGCGGCGACCAGCGGTTCGACCCGTCGCTGTCCGGAAGGGCGTTGAAATAACCGCTGTTGCGGCCCGCCGCGGACAGGACGGGAATGTTGGCTTCCGGAGCGAAGGCATGCGGCAGGTAAAAATCACTGGGCTTGCCCGACGTGGAATTGACCATCGGATAGCGGGAATTCTCGATGCGCCGGGCGTTTTCCGCGATGCGCTGCTCGGTGAGATGCGCCAGCTCCTGGTCCGCCCCCTTACGGGCAAAATGAAAGAAATATCCCAGGGTGACATTGCCGGTATCTTTCATGGCGGAAGCCAGAATTGCATCCGTGTCCGCGCCGGCTCTTTTCCTGCGCAGCAGATCGATGACACCGGGTTGGGAAATGCCGCTTCTTTTCATTTCGGCCGAAAGCGCGTCAATGGTTTTCAGATTGGTGTTGATGTCCGGTTCGGAGAACACAATATCGAAGCCGACCGCCTTGGCGCCGTTTTTTTTCAATTTCCGCACCAGTTGCGCGATCGTTGTTCGGGGCCAGGGCCACCGGCCCAGCTCGGAAAGGCTTTTTTCATCGATGACGGCAATGACGGTTTCATCGCCGGGCTTCAGATCGCCGCGCGAGGCGATGCGCAGATCCAGCGTTTTGAGCTCCACGAGGCGCAGAAACTTAAAGTCCATCAAAAACAGCGCCAGCGCAATCAAAATGACAAAAAGCGTAATCTTCAGCGGCGTAATCTGTAAAATGTCCTTCATTTTCTGATTCATGCCGTGCCCCCCTTTGGGCGAAAATCATACCAGAGAGCCCTGTAAAGTCAAGATGTCCTTTGGTTTGGCGCGCTTTGCCGTTTACCAATCCGGCGGCCCGGAACTTCCGGAGCGCACAAAAAAAGCATCCCCGTGCATTCAACGCTTGAAAGAAAAACGGTTTTGCACTACAAATAAAAACATCGGATGAGTCAGGAGCGGAAGAGAAAACTCATAAACAACGAGGAGGAACTGCAAATGTCAAAGGTTAAACCCGGTGATGTTTTAAATTGTGAAGTATGCGGACTTTCGGTCATTGTGGATGAGGAATGCGGGTGCGCTTTTGCCGATCTGATCTGCTGCGAGGAACTCATGATCAATAAAGGCCCCCGGCCGCCGAAAAAAGCAGCCGCCGCGCCCAAGAAAAAAACCGCGGTAAAAAAAGCAAACCCGGCGGCTCCCAAGACAGCAGCCAAAAAGCCCGCCGTGAAAAAGGCTCCGGTGAAAAAGGCCGCTGTCAAACCGGCGGCCAAAAAGAAACCCTCAAAAAAATAAACAGGCCGGATCGCCCTGCGGCGCGCGGCTATTTTTTCCCGCCCAGCAGAGACCCCAGGACCCCGCGGACAATCTGGCGTCCGACGGTTGACCCGATCGT
>CAZVGQ010000177.1:0-3414 GCA_964626775.1 uncultured Smithella sp.
ATACCATTAAGTCCATCACGATCGAAGGTGATGCAACGGAGCTGATGGAAAGCATCCGGAAGGTCTTGGACCAATGGAACAAGACGCTGGACGTGAAGTTTCCCAAATTGCAGAAGGCTCTGTAGCCGCAGCCGCGGAGCGTGAGGGCGCATTTTTTGAGAACCGTTCAAATTACACCCGAAAGCATGGTGGACCCGAAGCGAGTGATCCGATTCGGCACCTACCGCACGCCGTTTCGGAAAGTCAACATTCTGGATGCGCCTTTGTATTCGGGTCGCGCGCCTTCCTTCTGGAAAAATTTTCGCCTGAAAGAATGGCAGCATTTCGGCGTAATCACCCCGACCCGTTATTTCGGCATGGTGATCTTTGACGCCAAATTCATGGGGACTTCCTTTTTCTATATCTATGACCGGCTGACCAAGACCCGGTTTGAACACAGCCGTCAGGGCGGAAGAAAAGCCTTCAGCGTCGCCAGACAGGTTTACGACGATGAATGCCGCTTTGAATCCAAAGGCTACAGGCTCAACTTTGAAAACAGCTTGGACCGGGGCTTCCACCGGATTTTGATCTCCATTGAAAAGAACGGCAGGCAGCCGGCCGTCCAGGGCGAAATCGTCGTTCATGAAGACCTGAACGTTGTGGAGCCGCTGGTGCAGGTTTCGCCGATCACTCCGAGCAGGCCTTTTTACACGCACAAGGCGGCCGTGCCCGCTACCGGCGCGGTGCGGGTGGGTTCTGAGGAGATTATCCTGGAGCGGGAGGCCTGCATCGCCCTGATCGATGAACAGAAAACCTATTATCCGTATTTCAGCTTCTGGGAATGGGCGACGGGCGCGGGCCACGGGGAAGACGGACAAATCCAGGCGTTCAATCTCTGCCGGAACATGATGGCTGACGATGAAGACTACAATGAAAACTGCTTCTGGATGGACGGGAAGATTTTCTGCTTGAAGGCCGCGCGGTTTGAGTTCACCGAAGTGCTGAAGCCTTGGAAAATGAGCACTTCGGACCGGAGGCTGGATCTGTCTTTTGTTCCGGAAGGCGAACGGTCCGCAAAAGTCAACATGGCCGGCATGATCCGCTCCAATTTTCACCAGCCCTTCGGTTTGTACAGCGGCTGTTTTCGGGACGAGCGGGGAGGCATGCATTCGTTCAACAATTTCTTCGGTTTGGCCGAACATCATGTGACGAGGTATTAGACTGAAGACTGAAGACCAAAGATCGCAACAGGGGGAAACATTCATGAAAACGAACTTATACGCATATCTGGCCGGAAACGAGTATCCGGGCCGGGGCATCTGCATCGGAAAAACCCCGGACGGAAAAAAATCCATGATCGCCTACTTTATCATGGGCCGCAGTGCCAACAGCCGCAACCGCGTGTTCGATCCCATCGAAGGCGGCATCCGCACGAAGGCGGCCGACCCCTCCAAAATGACGGACCCGCATCTGATCATTTACAATCCCGTGCTGACGCTGGAAACAACGACGATTGTAACCAACGGTGATCAGACAAACACCATCCGTGATTTTCTGGCCGCGAACCGCCATCCTGGTTACAATTTTGAAGCGGCGCTGGCTACGCGGACGTTCGAAGACGACAAGCCCAACTGGACGCCCCGCATTTCCGGCGTGGTGGACATGCGCTCAGGCGGCTATAAAATCAGCATTTTGAAGAGCTGCGACGGGAATGAAAACAGCGTCCAGCGCTTTACCTTTGATTATCCGGAGCCGCCGGCGGGCGAAGGGCGCTTTATCAGCACCTACAAATGCAACGGCAATCCGATTCCAAGCTATGAAGGCGAGCCCCTGTGCGTGTCGGTTGACGAGGCGGACCCCAATGAATGGGCGGGCAGGCTCTGGGACGCCTTGAATGAAGACAACAAGGTGAGCCTCTTTGTCCGTGTTATTGAATTGACCACACAGGCGTATGAAGACGTCATCATCAACAAATATCAAGCGGTGGAGGGATAATCCATGAATGAAATACAATTGAAATACGGCTGCAACCCCAACCAGAAGCCGGCCCGAATCTTCATGGCGGACGGCGGCGGCCTGCCGGTGACGGTGTTGAACGGCAAGCCCGGCTACATCAACTTTCTGGATGCGCTCAACAGCTGTCAGCTGGTGAAGGAACTTAAGGAAAACACCGGGCAGGTGGCCGCTGCGTCCTTCAAGCACGTGTCCCCCGCCGGCGCCGCCCTGGGCTTTCCCCTGGACGACGTACTGCGCCGGATGTATCACATCGCGCCCGGCATGGAGCTTTCGCCTCTGGCCTGCGCTTACGCGCGCGCCCGCGGCGCCGACCGCATGAGCAGCTTCGGCGACTGGATCGCCCTGTCCGATCCGTGCGACGTTCCCACGGCGAAGATCATCAAAAATGAAGTCACCGACGGCATCATCGCGCCGGGCTATGAGCCCGAAGCGCTGGAAATCCTGAAATCCAAGAAGGGCGGAAGCTACAACGTCGTGTCCATCGATCCCCGCTACGTTCCCGCCGCGATCGAGCACAAGCAGGTGTTCGGCATTACCTTTGAGCAGGGCCGCAATGAACTGAAGATCGACGCGGGCATGCTGGAAAACATCGTGACCGCAAACAAGACGCTTTCCGACGCGCAGAAGCGCGATCTTGTGCTGGCGCTCATCACGCTCAAATACACGCAGTCCAACAGCGTCTGCTTCGTTGAGGACGGCCAGGTGATCGGCGTGGGCGCCGGCCAGCAGAGCCGCATCCACTGCACGCGGCTGGCCGGACAGAAGGCCGACCTCTGGCAGCTTCGGCACATGCCCAAGGTGCTGGATCTGCCTTTCCGCGACGATGTTTCCAAGCCCAACCGCGACAACGCCATCGATGTTTACCTGGGTGACACTCCCGAAGACGTGATCGGCGGGGACGCGTGGGCCGAAACCTTCACGCGCCGGCCCGAGCCGCTTTCAACGGAAGAGCGGAAGGCCTGGCTGGCCAACGTCACGGGCGTCTGCCTGGGGAGCGACGCGTTCTTCCCTTTCGGCGACAATATCGAGCGCGCGCGCCGCAGCGGCGTCACCGCCATCGTCGAGCCGGGCGGGTCCATCCGCGATCAGCAGGTGATCGACACCTGCAACAAGTACGGAATCGTCATGGCGTTTTGCGGCCTCAGGCTGTTTCATCACTAATGAGAAATGCTTTCTGCCGGTTGTGAGATAAGTTGCGATTCGGTCGAAACGGGTTGTTGCCCAAATATCCTTTTTGCTTGCCTGAGAATGTTTTGTGTAAATCTAAGGCTCGCGGAAGGCTTTGACAAAACTCGCCTTCGGCTCAAACAGTTGTCAAAGGCTGATCTGGAGTTTATCCCGTACTTGATACGGGACTTCGCCAAGACCGGGAGCGCGCAGCATTTGCGGAGCGCAACAAATAATTGAAATTTATTCCTC
>CAZVGQ010000178.1:0-3404 GCA_964626775.1 uncultured Smithella sp.
CTTACGGCCTTCGCGCGCATGATCAGAACATTCCTCCGTTGACGGAAATGACCTGTCCGGTGATGTAGGAAGCGTCCTCGGAGCACAAAAAGCGGATCACGCGGGCGACTTCTTCCGGTTTTCCCACCCGCGCCATCGGAATGACGCTTTTGATGATATTTTCGTCCATGGGCATGCTCTCGAGCATGTCGGTGGCGATGGGGCCCGGCGCGACCGCGTTTACGCGAATGCCGAAGCGCGCGACTTCCTTGGCGAGCGAACTGGTCGCCGCGTTGATGCCGGCCTTGGCCGCGGCATAGTTGGCCTGCCCGCGGTTGGGGACCATGGAGGAAATGGAAGAAACGGACACGATGGAGCCGCGTTTTTTCCGGACCATTTCACGAAGGACGGGTTTCGTTACGTGGTAAAATCCGTTGAGCGTCGTATTGATCACGCGAAGCCACTCGTCTTCTCCCATCATCATGAAAAGGCCGTCTGCCGTGACGCCGGCGTTGTTGACGAGCACGTCGATCCGTTTGTGTTCCTGCACGATTGCGGCCAGGGCTTCTTTGACTGCCGCGCCGTCCGCCACGTCGAATTTTCTCGTTTCCCCGGAAGCGCCGGCTGCCTGTACCTGCGCCAGGGTTTCGGCCGCGGCCGCCTCGCTGGCGTTGTAGTTGATGATCACATGATAACCGGTTCGGGCCAGTTCCACGGCCGTGGCCCGTCCGATGCCCCGGCTGGCGCCCGTCACCAGCGCGATTTTTCTTTCTTCCATGATGATTTTTTTCTCCTTTGGCGAATTTTACCCCTCATCCTTGTTGAGGCGAATGGCCTGAAGGACGGCCGTGAGCAGCGTTTCGTTTCCCGAGGTGACCGTGCCGTTGATGACGGCGTAATCGTCAAAGGAATACTGGCTCCGGATCGAAACCGTGATTTCGGTTTGCAGGTCAAGAACGTCCCGGTGAAATTCCGCGGACTTGATGCCCACCATCCAGCCTTTGATGGCGCCCTGGCCTTTCTTCTTCCGTTTGTAGCCTTCCACCAGAGCGGCGGTCTGGGCGACGGCTTCGATCAGGACGATGGAATGGACCGTCCGTCCGTCGAAAAGGGGCCAGCGTTCATTGACCACGGCGGCCGCGGTGCCGGAATTATCCTGCAAATCCGTGGCCTCCGCGATGATTTTGATCGGTTCACGATGCGGAATCACGGATTCGATGTCGATCATCGGCGCTCCCTTTCTTTTTGTTTTAAATTAAAGAGAAAACCATTCGAAAGTCAATCAAAAACATTGCGCGCCGCCCGGAAAACGGCGCTTCAAAAATTGGTTCTTCAGGCGCTTTGGGCAAATCATCAGGCAAATTTTCGCGCAAAAACGTTCATTGCTTTTCAGCCTTGTTTCTTATAGAAAGTTCAAAAATGATTCGTGCAGGTCCCCATGTCCGCGGAATTGAAAGATCCTTTTATCGTTGCCTACCGGAAGCTCCTGTCTGTGTCAAAGACGCTGTGCCGGAAGGAATTTACCTGTTCGGGCGACACTTACGGCGAAGTCTTTTCCATGGCGGCCGGTTTGAAGAAAACGTTGTCCGGACGCGGCGCGGAAAAGTCCGTCTGCCTTTGCACGGAGAACAAGGCCGTGGTCACCGCCTCGATCCTGGCCTCGCTTTCCGGCGCCTGCAATTTGATCCTGCCCCACTCCTTTTCGGCGCACGCGCTCCTGGAAACGTACGAGGCGACGGGCTTTGACGCGGCCATCGCCGATCGCCCGGAGGAAATGCCGGGCGTGGAAATGATCACGCCGACGGCGGGGGACACGGCGGATCTGAACCCCGGAGATCTGCGCGATCCCGACCGTTCTTTCCTGAAACTTTTTACGGGCGGTTCCACCGGCACGCCCAGGGTATGGTCCAAAACCCCGCGCAATCTGTTTGCCGAGACGCTTTATCTCCGCGATCATTTTGGTCTCACCGGTGACGATGTGTTTTTGGCCACCGTTCCCCCCTACCATATTTACGGTCTTTTGTTTTCCATCCTGCTGCCGTTTGTTTCGCGCGCCCGCATCTTGCCGGACATCTACACTTTCCCGCAGGAAATCATCTCGACCGTCAACCGTCACAAGGCAACCGTTCTGGTCAGCGTTCCGATTTCCTACCGGTCGTTAAAGGTGGACAACCTGTCGGTTCCCTCGCTGAGGCTCGCGTTCTCGTCCTCCGGCCCCTTGGACCGGTCCGACGCGAGGTTCTTTTTGAAGAAAACGGGCCTGGGTATTCACGAGATTTACGGTTCCACCGAAACGGGCGGCATCGCGTCGCGCAGCGTGAGCGAAAACACGGAAAGCTGGCAGCCCGCAGGCCCGGTTTCCTGGCGGATGTTCGGCCGGCGGCTGGCGGTGCGCTCCGATTTCGTGTCGAGTGAGATGGAAAAGGACGCCGAAGGCTTCTGCGTAACGGGCGATGAAGTCCAGCCGGATCGGGACGGCCGGTTTCTGCTTTTGGGGCGGGCCGACGGCATCGTCAAGGTTGCCGGAAAGCGCGTGGACCTGCAGGAGGTTCAGAACAAAATCCAGACTCTGCCGACGGTGCGGGATGCGGTGGTCATCGCCCTCCCGGCCGAAAAAGGCCGCGAAAGCGAAATTGCCGCGCTGGTCGCCTGCGACCTGACGGAAATCCAGGTCAAAAAGATGATCCTGGAAAAGCTGGAGCCGTATGCCATGCCAAGACGCGTTCTCATTGTTTCGTCCATCCGGCGGACCGCCACCGGCAAGATCGATTATCGCCGCGTCGAGCAGATTTTTCTACGGACAAAAGAGAAAAGCTCCCAGCAGAAATAGTGGATAGTGAATGGTGGATAGTAGGGAACGGTTTGAAACCGTTCCCTACTGATCCCGTATCGTTTTTTACCATCCACCATCCACCATCTTTCCTGCGGAAAAGCCTTGACTTCACCGATGAACGGTCATTATACTTCCACGCAATTCAGGATTCAGGCATTCGCAGCGGCGGCCCGTCACCACTTCAACACACACGAGCAACTTTTGTCTTTTCTGGTCATGAGGAAAGGGAGGAAAAAATGGCGCGTTTTCGTGAGTATGACCAATACGATGGTTTGGGGCTGGCCGAACTGGTCAGAAAAAAGGAAGTGACCCCGCTGGAGCTGTGTGAAGAAGCCATCCTGCGCATCGACAAACTCAATCCGAAGCTCAACGCGGTCATCTACCGGATGGATGCCGCGGCGCGTGCCGCGGTTGCCGGCCCGATTCCGGAAGGCCCTTTTTCCGGCGTGCCGTTTTTGTGCAAGGACCTGGTTTCCGCCATTGCGGGCATTCCCATGACCAAAGGCAGCAAATCCTGCCGCGGTTACGTGCCCCCGTTTGACAGTGAAATGGCCAGACGCTTCAGGGCGGCGGGGCTGATCGTTTTGGGAAA
>CAZVGQ010000179.1:0-3393 GCA_964626775.1 uncultured Smithella sp.
AATGCCCTATTACTTTTAGGGGTTTAACATGAAAAAGAATTTAACGAATAAATCCAACACCAAGAGAAAAAGGACCCACGGATTTCTGGTCCGCATGGCGACCAAAACCGGCAGGCAGGTGCTGAGCCGCAGAAGAGCCAAAGGCAGAAAGAGATTAACCGTTTAATTCCGCTATTGAACGACTCGAAGGGATGTTGGGTTTCTTCAGTAATGAAAACGCAATCTTTCCGAAGAGCGGAAAAGGTGACCAGCAAAAGCAGTTATCGGACCATTTACGAACAGGGGGTCAGAAGAAGTTCGCGATTCTTTACTCTCATAACCTGCGGCAACCCGAACGGAGCCAAACGCCTGGGAATTACCGTCACGAAGAAAACGGGCAACGCCGTTTTTCGCAACCGAATGAAAAGACTTCTTCGGGAATTCTTCCGCCGCAACAAAGACTTGTTTCCAGCGGGACATGACGTCGTCGTCATGGTCAAAAAAAATATACCGCCTTCCACCTATCAGGAAACAGCCAGGGAATTGACCGAACTCTTCTCACGGAAAGACGGCAAATAAAGCATGTTCAGGAAAACCTTGGTCAATTTCTTTGTTTTTCTCATTCGTCTGTACCAAGCCTGTATTTCTCCATTCTTTTTTGCGCCCTGCTGCCGCTTTTCCCCGTCCTGTTCGCAATACGCGATTGACGCGATCAGGCTGCACGGACCGGCCAAAGGAGCCTGGCTGGGGGCGAAGAGAATTCTGCGCTGCCATCCCCTTCATCCCGGCGGTTACGATCCCGTCAAGTAAACAAGAAATTGGGAGGTATATTCATGGACAAAAGGACTATTCTGGCCATCGTCCTGTCACTGGCCGTTCTTTTGGTTTATCAAATCTTTTTTGTCAAGCCCCCCGTGCCGCCAAAAGGCGCTGCGCCGCAGGCATCAACCGGGCAGGTTCAGCAGGATGCGGTCGCTCCTTCGGCTTCCACACCGGCGGCGACCACGGCTTCAGCCCGGCCCGAGCTGAAATCAGCAGTCGGGCCACAGGCGCCTTCACGCGACATCACGGTGGAAACCGCTCATTATACGGCGGTTTTCTCCACACGCGGCGCGGCCCTGAAATCCCTGAAGCTCAAAGGCTACTACCAGGATTGCCACGAATGCACCGATGATATCTGGCCGAAAATCAAAGGGCTGGTGACCGGCACAAAAGCCCCCCTCAAGCCCAAAACTCCGGAGTTTGTTGAACTGGTCGAGGTTCGCGAAGGCATGCCCTATCCGCTGGCGGTGACCTTCCCCGAATCCAGCGCCGATGTCGCACCGGACGAAGTTTTTGACGCGGCCCAAAGCAGGTTGGACCTGACCGGTACCGAACAGAAGCAGCAGCTTGTTTTTTCCAAATCCTACCACCATGTCAGGATCGAAAAGATTTTTTCGTTTGATCCGTCAGGCTACACCATCGGCATGGACATCAAGGTTCACAATCTCACCGGGACGCCCATCACGCAGATTCCGCAGTTGAACTGGTACCAGTATGTCGATCCCCAGAAGATCGATGACAGCTACGGACATGAAGGCCCCATTGTCTCGGTCGGCGGCAGCGTCGAACTGCAGGAAGTCAAAAAGCTCCAGGGCCAGTCCGTTCTAGGCCCGAACGTGCTGTGGGGAGCGTTTGAAAGCAAGTATTTCATCGCGTCTTTTATCCCGGAAAACCCGTCTTTGACCAACGCCGTCATGACGCGCGACGAGGCCAACATGGTCGCCGTCGGCCTGAAGGGCCGCAAGGAAATCATTCCCGGCGGGCAAAACAGCGTTTTTTCCTACTCGCTGTATCTCGGCCCCAAGCAGTATGACCTGCTGAAGAGTCTCGGCGTCGGACTCGAAAACGCCATTGATTTCGGATGGTTTAAGTGGCTGGCCATCCCGGCTCTTTACATTCTTAACTTCCTCTACGGATTTGTCCTCAATTACGGCATTGCCATCATCATTCTGACCACGATCATCAAAATCATCTTCTGGCCACTGGGCAACATGAGCTACAAATCCATGAACGAGATGAAAAAGCTCCAGCCAAAAATCGAGGCCTTGAAGCAAAAATACAAAAACGACCAGACCAAAATCGGCCAGGAAACGATGGCGCTCTACCGGGAACACAAGGTCAATCCCTTTTCCGGCTGCCTGCCCATGCTGATTCAGATCCCCGTTTTTTTCGGCCTGTATAAAGCGCTGATGTATTCCATCGAACTGCGCCACTCGCCTTTTTTCTTCTGGATTCAGGATTTGTCGGCAAAGGACCCCTACTACATCACGCCCATCATCATGGGCGCCACGCAGTTCATCACCCAGAAAATGACGCCCGCCATGGGCGATCCGATGCAGCAGAAGATCATGCTGTTCATGCCGGTGATTTTTACCTTCTTCTTTTTGAATTTCCCGTCGGGACTGGTGATCTACTGGCTGTGGAACAATATTTTACAAATCGGACAGCAATACTACATCAATAAAAAGCTGGCTACGGTATAGGATCTACGGAGTTCAACATGAGCGCAAAGACACTGGATATAGAAGAAAAAACCATTGACGTTGCCATTGAGCGGGCCTGCCGGGAATTCGGCGTCGGGCGCGAAAAACTCAACATCGAAATTATTTCCGAAGGATCCAACGGCTTTTTGGGGATCGGCGCGAAAAAGGCAAAAATCCGCGCCTCGCTTTTTTCCTTTGACATGAATTTCTCTCTGGAGGACTCCGCGCGGCCAGCCAGGCAAACGACGCCGGCCGAAGAAAAATCCGACGTCAAACCGGAAAGGAAAGCCGACCGTCCAACGGATAAAAAATCGGAAGCCAGGCACGAACAAAGACGGCACGAGGCCAAACCGGAAATGCGACACAAACCTGAACACCGGTCTCAAAGGCCTGCGTCCGCGGAGTCCGGAGCATCCGCGCCCCGACCGGCGCCGGCCCGGGTAAAACCGGCCGAACCGCGGGAAAAATCCCCCTCGCCCGCCGTGGCGGGCCTCGAGGCAGTTCCCGCCACAACGCCCGCGGCGCTCAAGGCCAGAGACCTTTTGACCGGCATGCTCGGCCGGATGACTTTTGAATGCCGGGTGACCGCCACCGAGACGGATGAAACCATCATCCTCAGCATCGCGGGAGATGACAGCGGTCTTCTGATCGGCAGGCGGGGACAGAATCTGGACGCTCTTCAGTACATCCTGAACAAATCCATCAACAAATCAGAAGCGGAACGCAAGATGATCGTGGTGGATTCCGAGGAGTACCGCAAAAGAAGAGAGGAATCCCTGCTGGACATGGCCGAACGGATTCGGGAGAAAGTGAAGAAAACGCAGAAACCCCTCTCGCTTTCCCACATGAACGCTCACGACCGGCGGATCATCCATCTGGCGCTGCAGGA
>CAZVGQ010000180.1:0-3393 GCA_964626775.1 uncultured Smithella sp.
CGCCCTTCAGGATTTTCTTGACAGAATAAACCGAGTTTCTTATGGTTCGCGCATGCATAATCAATATACGATTCAAGCGTCTCGGTTGTTTGTCGTGGTTTTGATTCTGGCCGGCATGGTATTTCCCGTCCGGGCGGCTGAACAAAAGCAGAACATCTCCTGTCTGGGGCAGATTATCGCGGGAGAGCGGACGATTGTTCTGTCGGCGCCGGAGGGGGCGATCATGGGCCGGCTGCTGGTGAAGCGCGGAGACCAGGTGGCCCGGGGGGCCGAACTGGCGCGATTGCGTGACTATGATACCCAGTCGGCGGCGGTGGATTGCGCCAGACGGGACATTGATCTTGCCAGGGCCGGACTGACTCTTTTGCAAAAAGGAGAACGCCCCGAACAAATCGAAGCGCAGCAGGCCGTTGTTGCCGCCCGGGAAGCGGCGCTGCGCATGCACAAGTCCAAGAAAGAGCGTTATCAGCAGCTTCACGCGAAAGCGATTGTTCCGGATGATGCCTACGAGGCCGTTTTGTATGACTTTGAGGCCGCCCAGGCGGATTTGCTGCGGGAGAAAAATGTTCTGGAAGGAATGCTTTCCGGACACAAGGAGGAGATCCGTCAGGCAAGTGCGAAAGTCGCCGTGGCCGAAGCGAACTACCGGCGGCAGATGGCCCTGCTGGAGGCGCAGCGCATCCGCGCCCCGATCGCCGGAAAGGTTTTGTCCATTCGAGCTTATCCCGGTGAGGCGATTGGCGAGTCGGGAATTCTGGATCTTGCCGATACGGAAAACATGATGATCCTGGCGGAAATCTATGAAACCGACATTTCCCGCGTGAGGGTTGGAAGCCGGGCGCGGATTCGTTCCACGGTCTTCGAAGGGGAGATCGGCGGACAGGTGGTGGAAATTGAGCGGAAAGTTGAAGCGGGGCGCATTTATGCCCTGGATCCGCGCCGCCATGCCGACCGGCGCATTGTTTTGGTCCGCATCAAACCGGATCATCCTGCGCGTCTGGCCCCGTTCAGCAACGCCCAGGTCACGATCATCCTGAATACACCATGAAGATCTTTGCCCGCATTCAAGCCTGGATAATGCCGGGTGGTATTTCCCTGGCCTGGCGTCAATTGAGCTACGACAAAAAACGCTTTGCCACGGCGATTGCCGGTGTTTCTTTCGGCGTGATCATCATGCTCTTTCAGCAGGGAATCTATCAGGCCTTCCAGATTCTGGTCATTCGGCCGTTTGTGGCGATGCAGGGAGAGCTGGCGCTGATCAGTCCCGATTACCAGTATTTGCTTTCTTCCGGCCACTTTCCCGAGCGGCGTCTTTATCAAATCATTGCGGACAGCGATGTCGAGGCGGTCTATCCGGTGTCGATTTCCTACCAGAAGTGGCGCAATCCGCAGACCGGCGGCAAGATCGACACGGCTCTGTTCGGGGTCTATGCCGGCAGGAACCCTTTCATTATTCCGGAAGTGGCTTCCCGCGAGGATGTTCTGACCAGTCCGGAAAGCGTTTTGTACGATGACGGCTCTTCGCCGGATTTCGGCGATGTGGCCGGCCTGTTTGCAAAGCAGGGGGAAATTGAAACGGAAATCAACGACCAGCGCATTCGGGTCAGCGGCATCTTCAGCATGGGTCAAACGCTCGCGGCTTACGGCCATGTGATTGTGGGCATGGAAACTTATCAGCGCCTGAGCGGCGCGCCGTCCGGCACGATCAACTTTGGGATGATCCGCCTCAAGCCCGGCGCTGATCCGGAAGCGGTGGCCCGGCGTCTTCAGAAAATCTTGCCGGAAGACGTGGCGGTGCTCACGCGCGGACAACTCATCTTGCGGGAGCAGGTTTACTGGCAGAACAACACACCGGTGGGTTTCATTACCATCTCCGGCATGATCCTGGCCATGTTTGTCGGCGCCGTGATCGTGTACCAGATTCTTTACACGGATATCAATGACCATTTGAAGGAATATGCAACCCTGACGGCCATTGGCCTCGGACCGGGTTATTTCGTCAAATTCATTCTTTCGGAGTCGCTGATCCTGCTGTTCATCGGGTTTATTCCCGGATTACTGGTCACCGCTCTTTTGTTTTTACTGGCCGAGTCGTCGGCCGAACTGCCGACCCGGATTACCCTGTTCGACACGACGCTGGTGTTCTGCATGGCCGCGATCATGTGCCTGATCGCGGGATTTTTGGCGACCAGAAGGCTGCGTTCCGTTGACCCGGCCGATATTTTTTAAAGGGAATGTGTAATCCATGACGACTGCCGCGCTCCATGAAAAAGCGTTGATTTCCGCGAATGACCTCTGCCACACGTTTGGCAGCGGCGAGGTGCGTCTTCAGGTTCTGCGTCAGGTCAACGTGGATTTCTACCCCGGTGAAATCGCCATCATCATGGGGCCGTCCGGCTCCGGAAAAACGACGCTGCTGACCCTGGCCGGCGCCCTGCGCTCCATTCAGGAGGGCAGCATTGTCATCGGCGGGATTGAATTGCGGGGCGCGACGCCCGACAGGTTGCTGGCGGTTCGCCATCAAATCGGTTTCATCTTTCAGGCCCACAATCTGCTGGAATCCTTGAATGCCCGGGAAAATGTTCAAATGGGGCTGGTTCACCGGACCGACCTGACGATTGCTGAAATCCGTTCGCGCTCCATGGCCATGCTTGAACGGGTCGGACTGGCGGGTCATGAGCATAAACATCCCCCGCAGCTTTCCGGCGGTCAGCGTCAGCGCGTAGCCGTCGCCCGGGCTCTGGTCCGGGAACCGTCCATTATCATGGCCGATGAACCGACGGCCGCTCTGGACAAAACATCCGGCCGTGAAATTGTGGAACTCCTGCAGCGTCTGGCCCGGGAAATGCGCAGCGCCGTCCTCATGGTGACGCACGACAACCGGATTCTCGATCTGGCGGACCGGATTTTGACCCTGGAAGACGGCAACGTCGAAGAAAATCACCGCGGGCTGGAAAGGGTTGCCGATTTGTTGAAGGAGGGCATCAACCGCATTGCGCGCTATCCGGCTTTTTTTGCCGGCGGGACGCGGCAAACGCCTTCTTCAGACGACAAGGCTTTTGCGGACGAGACCCGACGGATGCTGTCCCGGGCGCACGCGGACATTCACGTTCTGGTGGCCCGCCGGCTCTGCGTCAATCTGGTGGAGGAGGCGCAGACTCTTGCGGATATGTCGGAAACCGCTGTTCTACTGGAAGAAGGCGTACGTCAGTTCGGAGACCTTTTTTGCGCGAGGCCTGCCACCGCTTCGGTTGATCTGGTCAACTCCTTATTTGAAAGCCTCGAATTTCTTCTGGTGACGGCCGGAGAAGCGGTTTCTTCCAGGAAGTCTGAAGATGTTGACATGTTGAACCGGCTCACGGAAGATCGCGGCCCGATGATGGAATCCCTGCG
>CAZVGQ010000181.1:0-3386 GCA_964626775.1 uncultured Smithella sp.
GGAATAAACTGCGCCGGGCCCATCGCGCCGGCAAAAGATCCCGAAATGCTTAACGGATCGATCTCCAGGTGATCGGCGATCTGGGCCAGATGATAAAGCTCCCGCACCGCCCACTTTGCTTTTCTTTTCGCCCGGGCAGCCGTCGCATCATCCCGAATCTGCGGATAGGCGTCCGCATAGCGGTTTTGGATTTCTTTCCAGTAGGCCGGATCCAGCACAAAGGCCAGATTGGCGTAGGCGTTGACCACATTATACGGCATGGGATAGGTTCCCAGCCGTGATTCGATGATGAGAATCGCCGTAATAATCCTCGGCGACACGCCAAATCGCTGTTCAACGGCGGATAAAACAGCCTCGTTTTCTTTCATGAACTCCCTGCCCCGCTCAATCTGACGGGGATCAATCTGCATAACGTCAGGCTTTTGCACGGATCCTTTGGGTTTGGAATAGAAAAGATTTTTCAGAACAATATCCGGGCAGATGGATACGCGGTTGTCCCGCAAAATGCTGCTCACTCTGGCCGGCTCAAGCCCTTCAGCAACCAGCAGCTCTCCGACAAACGATCTTGGGTCATCGCCGGCCATTGCCTGGAGCGAAAGCCAGATCAGAAAAAAAATAATGAAAACAAGACAAGGGCCTTGCCTTTTCACGCATCCACCTCTGTGCTTTTTTCTTGCCATTGTTGACACATTTTACCCTTTCGCCCCAATGGAAAGCAAGCGAATTTCTTCTTGATATCAATATATTAGAAATGATCGCGGCAGTCCGGAGAAAATATCGTCGGGCCGGCTGAATTGTGTTGACAAAAAGGATCATTTTGTCTATAAGTTCCAATCTTAACGCTAACGAAGGATAAGGATATGTACGCAATCATAAAAACAGGAGCCAAACAACACAAAGTCAGCGAGGGCGATGTATTATCGGTTGAAAAACTGCCCGGTGAAAAAGGGGCCGAAATTGTTTTTAATGAAGTTTTGATGGTATCGGACGAGGCCGATGTGAAAATCGGCAAGCCCTTCGTTGAAGGCGCCAAAGTCATCGGAGAAGTGGTCGCCCAGACCCAGGGTCCGAAGCTGATTATCGGCAAATACAAGAAGCGCAAGGGATTTCGCAAGAAAACCGGCCATCGTCAGGCATTGACCAGCATGAAAATCAAGAAGATTTCGATATAGGCGGAGGATATCATGGCACATAAAAAAGGTCAGGGAAGCTCCCGCAACGGTAGAGACTCCAATTCGCAGCGGCGCGGCGTCAAAGTGTACGGCGGCCAGAATATTCACGCGGGTTCCATTATCGTGCGGCAGGTGGGGACAAAAATTCATCCCGGCAACAACGTCGGCATCGGCAAGGATTTCACACTGTACTCGCTCATCAACGGCGTGGTCAAATATGAAAGACTGGACAAGACCCGCAAAAAGGTCAGCGTCTATGCAGCGGCGTAAACCGGCCATTCCAACTCGTATTCAAAAGGCGCTTAGACCATAAGCGCCTTTTTTCTTTGAGGGAAAGGTCGCGACCACCGCTCTGGGCGGCAAGGCCGTTCCCTTCTTTAGAAAGAGGTAAAGATACAAGTGAAATTCGTTGACGAAGCCAGAATATTTGTCCGGGGCGGGCATGGCGGCGCGGGCTGCGTAAGCTTCCGCAGAGAAAAGTTTGTCCCCAAAGGAGGTCCGGACGGCGGCGACGGCGGCAAGGGCGGCGACGTCATTTTTCGGGCGGCCCAAACACACCATACCCTGCTGGATTTGAAATACCGGCAGCATCAAATCGCCAAAAACGGCGGGCACGGCTCGGGAAACAACCGCACCGGCCGCAGCGCGGAGAATCTTGAGGTCATCGTACCGCCCGGAACCCTGGTGAAGGATTTTGAAACCGGAGAGGTTCTCGCGGACCTCGCCGCGGCGGGACAAACCTTCATCGCGGCCCGCGGCGGCATCGGAGGCAAGGGCAACGCCCACTTCAAGACCTCCACCCACCAGACGCCGCGCTTTGCGCAGGAAGGCATGGAAGGAGAAGAACGCGCACTGCTTCTGGAACTGAAGCTGCTGGCGGACGTTGGGCTTGTGGGATTCCCCAACGCGGGCAAATCCACCTTCATTTCCCGTGTATCGGCAGCCCGGCCCAAAATCGCCGACTATCCTTTCACCACGCTCACGCCGCATCTGGGAGTTGTCAAATACAAGGACAGCCCGGCTTTTGTCGTCGCCGACATTCCCGGCCTGATCGCCGGTGCGCATGAAGGAGCGGGCATGGGCATCCAGTTTCTCCGGCATGTGGAACGAACCCGTGTGCTCGTTCACTTGATTGACATCTCTGAGGAAACACACACCGGCGCCTGGAAAAATTTCACCGCCATCAACCGCGAGCTGAAAAGCTACAATCCACAACTGCTGGATAAAGAGCAACTCGTCTGCCTGAACAAAATCGACCTGCCCGCCGTTCGCGAAAAGGTCAAAAAAACCGTTGCGCAATTTTCCAAAAAAGGGATAATCCTATATCCCTTTTCCGCCGTAACAGGCGAAGGATTGCAGGATATTTTAGAAAAGATCGTGACCCTTTTAGACAACACGAAAAACCTTGAGCCATGAATAATATCCGCCTGGAAACGCTCGCATCCGTCAAAAAAATTCTTATCAAGGTCGGCTCCGCGGTGCTCACAGGCTCGGACGGACTGGATTTGAAAATCATCGAATCCCTCGTGCAGGAAATGTGCGACCTGACGCGCCGGGGATTTTCCATCATCCTGGTCACATCCGGAGCCATTGCTTCGGGCAAACACCGACTGAACATCACCGACAGGCTTAAAAGCATTCCGGAAAAACAGGCGGCGGCTGCTGTCGGCCAGGGCCGGCTCATGCGCATCTATTCCAAGGCGTTTGAGAAAAACAACCTCTACGTCGCGCAGATTCTGCTCACCATGTCGGATCTGACCGACCGGCAACGCTATCTCAACATCCGCAACACGCTTTCCACGCTGATGGAATGGCACGTCACGCCGATTCTCAATGAAAACGACTCCGTCGCCGTCGATGAAATCAAATTCGGCGACAACGACAACCTCGCCGCCATGATCGCCAATATCGTAGAGGCCGACCTGTTTATCAATCTGACGGCGACCGACGGTCTTTTCGACTGTAATCCCGCCCAGTCCAAAAAAGCGAAGCTGATTCCCCTGGTGTGCGAATTCACCGACGCCATCGAAGCGGCCGCCACGGAGGAAACCTCGGCCGTCGGCACGGGCGGCATGAAAAGCAAAATCGCCGCCGCCAAAAAAGTCACCTCCATCGGCATTCCCTGCATCATCGCGCCGGGAAAGAAAAAGAAAATATTGTCCGACATCATGGCGGGCCGGGAAATCGGCACGCTCTTTCTGCCGCAGACCGCGA
>CAZVGQ010000182.1:0-3386 GCA_964626775.1 uncultured Smithella sp.
TCAGGGAAATCTCCGTTCGCGGAGTGAAAGAGCTGACGGAAAAGGACATCCTGCAGTTGGCAAACATTCAGCCGCGCTGCAATCTTCTGGCGGTCAACACGGATGCCGTGGCGCGGCGGATCGCCGCCAATCCCTGGGTCAAAAATATTTATGTCGGCCGGGAGCTGCCGGGCCGGCTGGTGCTGGACGTGCGTGAACGGAAGCCGATTGCCCTGGTCAAGCAGACCGGAAATTTCTACCTGATGGACGCGGGAGGCTTTATCTTCAAAAAATTAAGCCGGACGGACGATGTTGATCTGGCGATTCTGACCGGTGTAAACATTCAGAACAAACAGTCCCCCCTGCTGGCCGAAGCGCTGAAACTGCTGGAAACCCTGTCCGCCGATTCCTACGCGTCGCTGGGGACGATTTCCGAAATTCATGTGGACGAGGTGTTCGGACTGTCCGTCCTGACCGACCGGGGATTGCATTTGAAACTGGGACGGGACAATTTTACAGGCAAGGTTCGCCAGTTGGATGTCGTCCTGGCGGACCTGGAAAAGCGGGGGATGAAGGAGGGTCGTTTGTTTGTGGACCTGGCCGATATTTCCAAGGTCACTGTTCAGCGCAAAGACGCGCCGGGAAAGGCGCAGGAGCAGAAAAAAGGGCCGCAGTACAGAATATAGGCAGTGACGGGGAAGGGTGAGATTATGGGAAAGAAAAGCAACGTTCTGGTGGGAATTGATATTGGAACGACCAAAACCATTGCGATTGTCGGCGAGGCAAAACCAACCGGCATTGACATTATCGGCATGGGGATCACCCCCGCCAAGGAACTGCGCAAGGGCGGCGTGGTCAACATCGACAGCACCGTCGAGGCGATCAAGAAGGCCGTGGAGGACGCCGAGCACATGTCCGGCTGCCGCATCAACTCCGCCTATGTCGGGATTGCCGGCAGCCACATCAAGGGGCAGAACTCGCTGGGCATTGTCGCCGTGAAAGGCCGGGAAGTCGGCGAAGACGATCTGCAGCGGGCGATTGAGGCTTCCAAGGCGATCGCCATTCCCGTGGACCGGGAAATTCTGCACACGCTGCCTCAGAACTACGTGGTGGACGGACAGGACGGCATCCGCGATCCGGTGGGGATGTCCGGCGTGCGGCTGGAAGCGAAAGTGCACATCGTGACCGGCGCCGCCGCTTCGATTCAGAATGTGGTCAAATCCGTCAATCGTGTGGGCCTCGATATTGAAGATGTCGTGCTGGAGCAACTGGCGGCCAGCGAGGCCATTCTCAGCGCCGACGAAAAAGATCTGGGCGTCGCTCTGATCGACATCGGCGGCGCGACCACGGGGATCGCCATCTTCGCGGAGGGAAGCATCAAGCATACGGCCATCCTGCCGGTAGGCGGCAACTTTCTGACCTCGGACATTGCCACGGGGCTGCGCACGCCGTTTGCCGAGGCGGAGAAAATCAAACTGAATCACGGCTGCGCCATGACGTCGATGATCCCGAAGGAAGACGTTATTGAAGTGCCCAGCGTGGGCGGCCGGGAAGCCCGCATGGTATCGCGGCAGATCCTGGGCCGGATCGTGGAACCCCGCATGGATGAGATTCTGAATATGGCGCTCAAGGAAATCGTGCGATCCGGATATGAAGACCTGCTGGCGGCGGGCATTGTGCTGACCGGCGGCTCGTCGCTTCTTCCCGGCATCAACGAAATGGCGGAGCAGATCTTCGACATGCCGGTGCGCCGCGGTTGTCCTTCCGGCGTCGGCGGTTTGAGCGATGTGGCCAACTCACCGGCCTTTGCGGTCGGCGTTGGTTTGATTGTTTACGGCAGTAAAAATATTCCCAGTGAATCCGTCTATCGGAAAACGGGGAATATATTCGGCGAATATTTCAAAACACTCAAAAAATGGTTTCTGGAATTTTTCTAAACAAAGAAGGGGGTGTGCATGTTTGAATTAACGGAGGAATGCATCGAGAATTCGGCAAGAATCAAAGTGGTGGGCGCGGGCGGCGGCGGCGGGAACGCCGTCAATACCATGATCTCCTACACGCTTCGGGGCGTCGATTTTATCATCGCGAACACGGACGCCCAGGCGCTGGGAGCATCCAGCGCGCCCGTGAAGATCCAGATCGGAGCGGAAGTGACCAAGGGCCTGGGCGCGGGATCGAATCCGGAGATCGGCAAACAGGCGGCGCTGGAATCCCGCGATGAAATCCGCCGTCACCTGGAAGGGGCGGACATGATCTTCATCACGGCGGGCCTCGGCGGAGGAACCGGCACGGGGGCGGCGCCGGTGATCGCGGAAGTGGCCCGGGAATGCGGCGCGCTGACCGTTGCCGTGGTGACCAAGCCCTTTCAGTTTGAAGGCAAAAGAAGAAATGCGCAGGCGGAAGACGGCATCGTGCAGCTTCGCGATGTGGTGGACACGCTGATTGTGGTTCCCAATCAGAGGCTGTTGAGCCTGGGCGGGCGGGGGCTTTCGCTGCTGGAAGCCTTCAAGAAAGCCGATGATATTCTCTATCAGGCCGTAAAAGGCATCTCCGATCTGATCATTGTTCCCGGTCTGATAAATCTCGACTTTGCCGACGTCAAGAACATCATGAGCAGCATGGGCATGGCGCTGATGGGCACCGGCACGGCCAGCGGCGAGAACCGCGCCGTCGAGGCCGCGCAGCGGGCGATTTCCTCGCCGCTCCTGGAGGACAACACCATCCAGGGCGCGCAGGGCATTCTGCTCAGCATCACCGGCGGGCCCGATATGAGCCTGTATGAAGTGAACGAGGCCTCGTCCCTGATTCAGGCCGAGGCGCATGAGGATGCCAATATCATCTTCGGCACGGTCATTGACGAAAACATGAAGGATGAAATCCGCATCACCGTGATCGCGACGGGGTTTGAGGATGCCCGGAAGAAGCAGACGCCCTCCAATGTGACGCATCTGGGCGGCTTTCGACGGGAAGATTTATCGACGCCGGCGTTCATGCGCAGGAGCAAATCCGGCGACCCGGCCAATGTGGTGACGATGGGCGTCAGCGACGAAAACGAGAACGTGGATATTGATATTCCCACGTTCCTGCGCCGGCAGGCGGACTAGGAAAACATCGTGGCTGTCCGGATGCGGGCTGGATCGCAAAGGAGGCCATGAACGGTCCATGAACTGGAAGGAAAAGAAAAAATACGAGACCCTGCTGGCTCGTGAGCGGGGCGTCGTGAAAAAAGTCTGGGGAACCTGCCTGACGGTTTGCCTGGCCTATCCCAATCTTTACCGGATCGGCATGGCCAATCTCGGATTCCAGACGGTTTATAAAATCATCAACGAGCTCCCCTCCCTTCTTTGTGAGAGAGTGTTTCTGCCCGCCGGCGGCGACGCCGAATACGCCGCCGGCGCGGTGGAACT
>CAZVGQ010000183.1:0-3370 GCA_964626775.1 uncultured Smithella sp.
ATGAAACCGACCAAAAGAGCTGTTTGCAAGTATTTTTTCATGATTCCGTTCCTCCGTTCTGCCATTGTTTCGTTTTTCTGTCTTTTGCTATGAAATAAGCATGCCAAAGGAAAGATTCCGGGATAATATTTTATATCTATATGAATTTATTTGAATATTAAAGATATACAAAATAATCACGTTTGTCGGGCAGGATGAAACACTTTGTTTTATTTTAATGAAACGTTCAACTACGGTCAAAAAAAGAATAAAATATTGAACGATGGGGCTTCATTCGCCGTAAAGAGGTTTTCCCTTTTTCAGCGTCAGCATGACCACGCACATGATGGCCAGAATGGCAATATTGATTTCCCAAAGATTCTGATAAGTGCCTAATTTATCGTAGATAATTCCTCCCAAAAGCGGGCCGATGCTGCCACCGATTCCGATAAAGAAGGTCAGCAGACCGTAAATGGAACCCAGAACATGCCTGCCGAAACGGTCGGCAGCCATGATCGGCAGGATGGGGGCAAGAGATCCGTATCCAAGGCCATACACCAGAGCGGACAGATAGAGGCTGGACACGCTGTTTGCCCGCCACAGGAAAACGGTGCCAATGAGCAGGACAAAAATACCGGCCACGTAAACGTATTTGGGATCTTCGACTTTGTCAGAAAGCCAGCCGAAAAGGAACTGACCGGCAAAACCGGTTATACTGATGACCGCCAGCGATGTCGCGGCCGCCAGACTGCCCATGCCCTGATCCATGGCATAAGCAACCTGATGCACAAAAACAGACATGTTGACCATGACGATCAGGCCATGGCCGACGGCAATCGTCCAGAAGCGGCCGTCCTGAAAAATTACCCGCGTGGAAATCCGGACGACACAAGGCGCTGTCGGCCGGTGTACTTCGTCCGTCTTGTCTCCGTCGGGCAGCAGACCGTGCGCCTCCGGGTGGGTTTTGCTCATCAGAAGCTGTGAAATCAGGACGCCGACAAGGCCGGTGATGATTCCCAGCGCGAAAAGGCCCGCCCGCCACCCCAGGGATTGGTTCAAATAGCCGATAAGCGGCGTCAGCGCCACCGTGCCGAAACCAATGCCCATGGTGGCAATGCCCAGCGCGATGCCGCGTTTCTTGATGAACCACTTGCCGACCGAAGAACTGCAGGCCACCACTCCCAGCCCGGAAGAGCCCAGCCCCACAAGCAGGCCATACGTGAGATATAGAGCCAATGGCGTATGGATTTGACTGGTCAGGAAGAAACCAAGCGCGGTGAGGAGCGCACCGCAAGTGATGATCCAGCGGGGTGCGATGCGGTCCAGCATTCGGCCGATGAAGACGGCGCCGGTCGAGTAAACCACCATATTGATGCAGGCGGCAAGGGAAATGACGGAGCGGGACCAATCATGTTCCAGGGACAAAGGTTTGAGAAAGACGCCGAAGCAGTATCGCGCGCCGTAATTGACCGCCATCACCAGGAAAGAGCCGGCGACAACATACCAGCCCCAGAATATTTTTTGATTGCCTACCATAACCGTCGGCCGGGCTTTACCATTATTACCGGGTGTGCTACAAGTAAATAATCATGGAAGAAAAGAGAGTCCGCAAAAAAATTACCTTCCGGCATAAGTCTCCGGTTTTCCTGCGAAAAACAAGACGTCCGGAGGCGAAGGTTTTCATGAAACCGGAGATTGCCCCGCCGCTCAAAAGCGTTCTGGCAAAAATCGGCAAACCGCATCCAACGCCTTTCGTCCCGGATGAATTTCAGACGCGGGCGCTCGCGGCCATTCGGCAAAACGACTGTCTGGTGATGGCCCCGACCGGCTCCGGAAAGACCTGGATAGCACGGGAGGGGATCTTGTCCGTCATGGAAAAGGGCGGACGCGCTTGGTATGCCTCGCCGCTCAAGGCGCTTTCCAATTCCAAGTGGGTGGAGTTCGGCCTGCATTTCGATCCCGAAAACGTCGGCATTATTACCGGCGACACCAAGGAAAATACCGAGGCTCCGATTATCGTCGGCACTACCGAAATTCTGCGCAACCAGCTCTACGATGCCATGCACCGGGGGGAGGATTTAAATTGCGATCTGGTGATTCTGGATGAGGCGCACTACCTCGGGGATGCCGACCGCGGCGTGGTCTGGGAAGAAATTCTGATTTATCTGCCGGTGCGCGTGAACGTGCTTCTGCTTTCCGCCACCATCGGCAACGGCGAGGAAATCGCCGCCTGGCTGGAGTCCATTCGGAAAAAACCCTGCACCGTGATCCGCGAGGAAAAGCGCCCCGTGCCTCTGTACCCTATGTTCCTGCATCCCTCGGGATGCCTTCATCCGTTTCTGGAAGGGAAAAAGGCAGGGCCGGCGGTTTGCGAGTTTTTTAAAAGAGGTCCATCGAGGCACCGTGCTGGCCGCCACCTGCCGGATTACGCGGGGATTATTCGGGTTCTGGAGCGGTTTAACCTTTTGCCGGCCATCTTCTTTCTGAAATCGCGCGCGGAATGCGACGCGGCTCTTTCCTGCCGGGCGGGTCTTCCGCCCATGAAAAGCCACGGCGCATTTGCCGACGACTTATATGACCTGCTGGAGAAATTTCCCACGCTTGGCGGACATCGGCAGATCAAGACGCTTCGCTCTGCGGGGCTGGCCGCGCACCACGGCGGACAGCTCCCGGCCTGGAAACTGCTGGTGGAAGAGATGATGAACCGGGGGCATCTGCGGGCCATTTTTGCAACGACCACCGTTGCCGCCGGCGTGAATTTTCCCGCCAGGACGATCGTGCTGTTCAACTCCGACCAGTTCAACGGCCGCGACTTCGCGCCCCTGTCGGCAACGGAATTCCGCCAGATGACCGGGCGCGCCGGCCGGCGCGGGCAGGACAACATCGGCTTCATGCTGGCGGTTCCCGGACGCTTTATGGAATTGGCGCATGTTAAAAAAATGCTGTTTGCCGAGCCGGAGGATATTTTCAGCCGGTTGAAGAACGACTTTGCCATGGTTCTGAATCTCTTATTGTCGCAGACGCCCGCCGGTGTGAAAGAAATATTTGAAAGATCTTTTGCCGCCTGGCAGCAAAGCAAAACCGGCAAAAAGGGCCTGTCCGCCGCCGATTGGCTGTGGAAGGATTTTTCCCGGCATCTGAATTTCCTAAAGCGGGAGGGCTTTGTCGATCCGGAGGGGAAGCTGATGGAAGACGGCCTCTGGGCGGCGCGCCTGAGGCTGGACCATCCGCTTTTGGTTGCCGAGTGTCTGCGGAAACAGGCTTTGCCTGATGATGAAAAGCTTCTGGCGGCCGTTGTTGCCGTTTTTGCGTATGACCGGGACGATGAAATGCAGCTTGCCGCCGGAGGATTGCCGCATCTCCTGGCGGCTGTTTTGCGCAAAATGCTGCC
>CAZVGQ010000184.1:0-3361 GCA_964626775.1 uncultured Smithella sp.
TCGATTGGATAACGCGGTATTATTTTCCTACTCCTGCGGACTCATCGGCAGCGGCCGCGTTTTGGCAGCGCCGGCCGGTTTTTTCATTACCAGAGCGTCCGCCGGACATTCCCGGCTGCAAAACCCGCAGCCGATGCAGGCTCTTGAATCCTTCAAATACGGAAAAGCGTCCACGCCTTTGTCGCGGGGAACATCCGACATCACCAGGCACCCCACCGGGCAGGCGTCAACACAGATGTTGCAGGCGATGCAGGCCTTCAGAAGGACCTCCGGCTTGGACCACTCGGAGCGCTTGATCATCACGCACGGATTCCCCGCCGCGTCGAGCAGGGCGGACTGCGGGCATATCCGGCCGCAGGCGCCGCATTCAATGCACAGAAGCGCGTCGATCGTATGGAGCTTCTTTTTTTCGCCCGAGATGGCGCCGGCCGGGCACAGGCGCACACAGGCGCCGCAGCCGTTGCATTTTTCCGTGATCGTGTAGGCCATAGTTAACCTCTTATTGTATTCCCAGTTTGCGCAGGGTTTCCTCTTTCGGCTTGCCGGTGGCGGCGTCCCATCCGAACTCTTCCCAGTAGCCCCGAGCAAGATTTTCAATGTCCACGGACCTTCCCTTGTTCGCGCCCTCCTTCTGGGGAACCGTGCCCAGGGCCCGGCTGCTGATGAAATTATTTCTCGGCTCAATGCCGTGTTTGACGTTGAAGGCCTGTTTCAGGGTCTGAATCCTTTCACCGACGGCCATGTAATCTTCGGGCATTCGGTTCCAGCCCGACGCCGCGTTCAGCCAGTCGAAGGTCGGAACTCTTTTGGCCCCGATGAAGAGACCGAACATGCACATGCCGGCGCCGTTGGCCAGGCTCATAAACCTGCTGCAAGCAGCGGCCATCCGCGCCTTTTCCCCGTCAACGTTGAATTTACTGTTCTTGGTGAAAAGCGGCGCGGGCTTGGGAATGCCCTTCACGCGCTTCCAGAGCTGAAACATTTCGTAATACAAGTGGGCGCCCAGCGTATGACGGCCCGGCGTCGGCTCCAGGCTGTAATGCACGTTGAAACCAGGATCGCAGCGGCCGTCATGCATGGCCGGCTCCTGCCCGCCCGCATGGACGGTGTAGGCTTCCGATCCTTTGCCGATCTTTTGCGCCGCGATTTTCGTGCCGTCGGCCAGAAGGTCTCCGATGCCCTCCCGGCCGACCATTTTCCGGATCAGGGCTACGATCGCCTCCGTATTTCCCCATTTCAGCTCCAGGCCGCCCGTGTCTTCCTTGGTGAGAATGCCCTTTTCGTAGCACTCGACAGCAAACGCCGCCGTCGCGCCCGCGGAAATCGTATCCATGCCGGCGCGGTTCAGAAGCTCATTTAAGTAAAAGATGCTGTCCAGATCCTCATTCATGCACAGGCCGCCCAGTGCCAGAACGCTTTCATACTCCGGTTTGTGGGTGTGGGGATATTTTCCTTTGGTGGCGCAGATGCCGCCGCATCCGACGGGACAGGAATAACAGTGGTACTTCACGATTTCCATACTTCTGACAATGTCCGGATTGATGGTCCGGGACCTGGACATGGGAAAATCGCGATTGGTGCCGTCCCAGTTCTTCAGGGGCGAATCTCCCATTTCAATGGACGTCTGGTTCATTCCTCCCGTGCCCCACTTCCTCAGGATGGAGGAGTACAGAATGCCGTCCTGGGGGAACACAATGGGCGTAACACGCAGAAAAGCGCCCACAAATCCCAGCATCCACCCCGGCAGAGGCAGGGGGAAATTGACCCATTTCATGCAATGCCGGCTCAGCCGTTTCATGGCTTCAGGATCGCTGGCGCCGATCCTCTGAACGCCTTCGAGCACCACCGCTTTCAGTTTTTTGACTCCCATGACGGCGCCCAGACCCGACCGGGCGGCGATCCGTCCCTTGTCGCTGCATACGCCGGAAATCAGGGAAACCTTCTCGCCCGAAGGGCCGATGACAGCCACGGCCGCTTTTGGGCCGTACTGCTTTTTTAGCGCTTCTTCCGTTTCGACGGCATCGCACCCCCAGAGGTCGGCCGCGTCTTTCAGAGACGCTTTGCCGTTTTTTACATGCAGATAGACGGGGCTGGAGCTGATGCCCGTAAAGAAAATGGCGTCATAGCCGCAATGCTTGATGGCCGGTGAAAAAGTGCCGCCGCAGTTCGCGTCACCCCAGCCCCCGGTCAGCGGCGATTTCCCCACCAGCGTCCAGCGGCCGGAAAACAGGCTGCCGGTTCCCGTGAGAAATCCCGAACAGAAACCGAGAATATTGTCCGGGCCCAGCGGATCGGCGCCGGCGGGCATCCGGTTGTACAGAATGTATGCGCCCAGGCCCATTCCGGACAGATACTGTTCATATACCCAATCTGGGATTGCTTCTTCCGTCATGGTCCTGTTGGATAAATCCACCATGAGGATTTTTCCCATGTAAGGTTTGTTCATGAGGGCTCCCTTTCGTTCATCAGCCTTTTTTGACGCGAGTTCTGTCCAGAGGCTTCCCTTCCCAGGCCGCCTCCAGAACCATCCGGTTATCCTCGTAGTCCGTATCTTCGGGATTATAAATGGACGCTCCGTCGAGCAGCGCCGCCGCCGCGATTTGCGGCAGCACGTCCCGGGGGACGGACGGCTTCCCTTCACGGTCCCTGATTTCCTGCAGACATCTGGCATGCCGTCCGCCGGTGATGGCGTGGAGGCTTTCATTGAGCCCGCGGATCAGGGACACGACTTTCTCCGCTCTTTGCTCCACAGGCGTTGCCAGATAAACCTGCTCTCCCGCGATAGGCAGCAGGAGCTCCGCGATGATGTTCGCTCTTTTGTGCAGGTTGTACTCCAGTCCGTAGGGCAGCAGAATCGCCATGCAAAGGCCGTGGGGAACGCCGCAGACGGAGCCGGTCGCGTGGCCGAGATTGTGAACCAGCCCGACCATGGAATTGGAAAAGGCAATCCCCGCCAGGCAGGCGGCAACGGCCATGGCCAAGCGGCTTTCGCTGTCCTCAGGATTCTTCGCGGCCAGAGGCAGGCACCGGTAAATCATGCCGACGGCGGCCAGGGAGTGGGCATCGGAGAGCGGATTTTTCTGAAGGCAGTAGTAGGCCTCCACGGCGTGGCTCATGGCATCCATGCCGGTCATGGCCGTGATGAAGGGCGGCATGGTCAGTGTCATGCGGGAATCGAGGATGGCAATGTCGGGCAGCAGAAAATAACTGCCGAAGGCCATCTTCAAATGCTTCTCATGGTCCTTGATGACGGCCACCTGCGTGACTTCCGATCCCGTTCCGGCCGTGGTCGGTATAGCAATCAGAGGCTTGAGCGGACGCTTGAGCGCGCCGACGCCGCTGAAGGCCATCAGATCCTCGG